>SLKL01000086.1 GCA_007134625.1 Saprospiraceae bacterium | reverse complement strand
TCATATTGAATAAGCAGTTAAATGTTATTCCCGACTTGCTTGAATTATTGGAGGTGACATTTGACGAGGAGGGGAATATCCGCAAGAATGCGAGTCCGGAACTCAATTCATTACACAGGCTTTATGGCTCAAAGCAACGCGAAGCAGATAGTAAGTTTGCAAATCTCATTAAGGTTTTTCAAAATCAATCCCTGCTTACCGACAATAAAGAATCCTATCGTAATGGACGCAGGGTATTGAGTGTGCCGGCTGAGTATAAACGCAGAATAAAGGGGATCATCCATGATGAATCAGCCTCCGGAAAAACTTGTTTTATTGAACCCGATGAACTGATATCTGTCAATAATGACCTTTTTGACATACAACAGTCAATTACCCGGGAGGAGTACAAAATTCTGAAAAAGGTATCAGCAGAGCTGGCGTTGTATGCCGAAGGCTTGTGTGGAAATTTTGAGATAATTAGTCGTTTCGATAGTCTGCAGGCTCGATACAGATGGGCTCAAATGACCGATGCCCTTATCCCCGAACTTCTGAGAAAGCCCGCAATAGACCTCAAGGAGGCAAGGCATCCGCTTTTGTTTTTGAAATATAAAAATCTGGATCGGGAGGTGGTCCCTTTTGATCTGAAACTGGACGAAGAAAACCGCATACTTCTTGTCAGTGGTCCAAATGCCGGAGGGAAATCTGTTTTGCTTAAGTCTGTCGGCATTTTACAGATGATGTTCCAATCTGCTATTCCCGTTACAGTAGGAGAGGGTAGTCGATTGGGGATTTTTTCGCATGTTTTTGCGGACGTGGGAGATCAGCAATCCCTTGAGGATGACCTGAGTACTTATAGCTCCCATCTTACTAATATGAAAAACTTTTTGGCTGCAGCCGGTAAAAATTCATTGGTGCTGATAGATGAATTTGGTGCGGGTACCGATCCCAGGATTGGGGGTGCGATTGCAGAGGGTATTCTTCGAAGACTTCGCTATGTCAAATCTTTTGGAGTCATTACCACCCACTACGGCAATCTGAAGATTTACGGGAACAATGCAACGGGTATCATTAATGGGGCGATGATTTTTGATCGAAAAAATATGAAACCTACATATCAGTTTGCTGCCGGGAAACCGGGAAGTTCTTTTGGTTTTGAGATCGCTGAAAAAGTTGGCATCCATCCATCTATTCTCAAATATGCGCATCAAAAAGCAGGAAAAAAGATTGAGGCAGTAGATGGCATGCTTGCAGATTTGCAGAAAGAAAAAAATGAAATAAAAAAACGGCTCAGAGAAATTGAAAATAGGGAACTTGAGATCAAACAGAAATCCAAAAACTTCGATTACCTATATCGCGAACTGGAAATTCAGCGGAAAAAGCTAAAACTTTCCAAACAGCAAACGCAATTGGCTTCAGGCACCCGATTACAAAAGGAATTGGAGGAAATGATAAAGGAATTGCGTAAGGAGCGAGATTTGAAGAAGGCGGAGCAGGTGCAAATAGAGTTCAAAAAACGACTTAAAGTTATCAATGAAGAGAAAAATGAGGTAAAAGAAGATTTGCTCAAAAAGGAGTTCGACGGGAAGGTGGATTGGGAAAATGTCCAATATGCAAAGCTCAGAGATGGAAGTGAAATAGCCAAGATTTTAAAAATCAATAAGAAAAAGGCAGAATTGCTTTTTGGTAGCGGCTTGAGAATGCAGGTGCACCTGAGAGAGTTGGTCCCTGCCAAAGAGCCAGTGGAGACCAAGAAAGAAACCTCTGTAAAAACAGATGTCAGCTACACAGGCAGCAGTTTCAATAGCAAATTGGACATACGCGGTCTGCGATACAAAGAAGCTACTGAATTACTAAATGACTATTTTGAAAAGGCCCTTCTCGCCAATCAGGGCAGATTGGAAATCATTCACGGAAAAGGCGAAGGCGCCTTGCGAAAAGCCATGATCCAATCAGTCCGCGATTTTCCCACTAACATCCGCATCGAAGAGCAGCAGGATGAGGAGGGAAATACCGGAATGAGTGTTTTGTGGGTAGGTTAACCCAGATTTTTATATTAGCTAACTCTTCCACCTCCCCACTTCTTGGTGCATCGTCCAGAAAAAAAGGGAAATTGTAAGTTGTGTATAATAAATATTGAGTACACTAAGAAAAAGTATAATGAACCACATTCCCAATCCATCAATATATTTAGTAGGCAATCAATTGGGAACAGGTAGGATCATAGGGCACATAGAACACATATATGCTTTATGCTGATTTGAAATTATATGAAAACTTAGTTTCTATCGTCATGCCTGCGGCTTGATAAATAGCCTATGCGGTTAAAAATGAATTTGCTTCTTTCCTATTTGGACTAAATAATTATCGTACTTGTGCCGTGTAAAAAATAAGAAAATGGCTATTAAATATATATGTTAATTGCAATATTTATCTGGACTGTGCACTAGTATTTTGACCATTGACTGTTAACTTTTGACCATTGACACAAATCTTCAACTTTCAACTTTTCAAACTGTCAATTATCAATTATCCAATGTCAACTATCCATTACTTGCCCTGAGCGACTTGTGGTGAGCGAAGTCGAACCAAGTCGAAGGGCGATGCACTGAGCGCAAGTCGAAGGGTCCATTACCCCATCAATAATTTTCAACTTTCAACCTTCAACTTTCAACTTTCAACTTTCAAACTGTCAATTATCAATTATCCATTCTCAATTATCCATTACACACCAATCATTTTCAATCTTCTCACCACCTTGTGTGGGAGCAGGCAATCTTCAATTTCTTGCCCTGAGCGAAGCCGAAGGGTCAATTATCAACAAATCCTTCCAACTCCCTTACCAGCCTTTCCGCCTGATAGACATTCCTAAGTGCTTCAAGCATTCCTCTGGAATCTACACTGACCGCTCTTGCACTTCTTTCATCGAGAATGAATGTACTGCTTCCCATGCTCTCCACATTGCCGTCAAACGCCAGACCGACTACCTCAAGATTGATGTTGACAGCGGGAGAGCCGGAATTTCCTCCAATTATATCGTTAGTTGACACAAAATTTACCGGGGTGCTTAAATCAAAAGCTTCCGGTGGATTCTTCCAGAGTTCAGGCAAATCAAATTCAGGACGATCTACATGTGAATGGTGCCTGTCATACATTCCGTAGAAGGTAGTGTATGCCGGTGCTATTGTACCATTGTATTCATAGCCTGCTGCAATGCCATCAGCTATTCTTAATGAAAAAGTGGCATCCGGTGGGATAGAAGTACCATAGACGGCAAACCATGCCCGACCAAGGACATTTTGAAGATTGCTTTCTTCGCTGATTAAATTCCTGTAATTAGAATTGGCATCTGCCAGTTTGTCTCCAAAAGTCTGAAAAAATCCAACAGCCGGGTCATTAATATCCAGATTGTCATTTTCAATTAAATCAGCAGTTGATTCGGCTGTAGCAAATGCAGATGACTGGTAAAGATTTTGTGCAACCTTTGTTGGATTTTTGCCGCCCAACAATTGTCTTACATACAAATGTTCTTCATCCAATATTTCAGATAAATACTCAAGATGAGCCTGAATGAGTTCTCTGTCGAGTACGGGGTCTTTGTCCCTTATGTTCCCAAGCGCTTCTATCAATTCTTCTCTTCTTTCTTCGCTTGTGCCCTCTTGATTCATGAGATAGACGACATACCCTCTCTGGAGAACTGATGATGAACTACCTGAATTGGGGGTAATTCCTGAGCTGATATAGGAATATGGAGCCAAACCGGCTTTTTCTTCCTGGATTTCACTTATCCTTTCTATTACCGGGAGGTAGGTATTTTTTAGCTCCTCATCCTTTTTAAGCGCTTTAATGAAATTGTTTTCGTTATCCACTTTTCTACCCATGAGGTAGGGGTCTCTGTGAGCGAGTTTTTGACCGTTAAAAAGTTTTTCTCCGTTTTTCCAGCCAAAAATCATATTCCTTACCCTTTGTGCTTCTTCAGTCGTAGGATCATTTTCATAGAAGCGCTCAAGACCTCGTATGGTAGCAGATATTGAAGATGTCCTGAATTCGAGGTTAAACTCCCCGGTGTATGTTAGTTGTGCAACGGTATTGAGTCTTGTCGTTCTCCCCGGGTTTCCTATCATGAAAACGGCATCACCTTCTTCAACGCCTTTTTGAGAAAAAGGAAAGTAGTGTTCTGACTGATAGGGCTCATCGTCCACATATATTCTGAAAAACGTCATATCCAATGCATATCGGGGATAAGTGAAATTATCCGTATCAC
>SLKL01000426.1 GCA_007134625.1 Saprospiraceae bacterium | reverse complement strand
TAAAGAACCAGAGCTGTGGAGAGTTATGTGAGGTGATTATAGGCCAAAAATTGTCACAAAAACCGAAACTAAAGAGAAGGGAGATACCTCTTTTTTAGATTATTCAAAAATGCGAAAATATGACAGACACTAAACCGGTTTCAGCTAAAAAGAGGATTGAGCTTATTGATGCCCTTAGGGGATTTGCTATTTTCGGAATACTGATGGTGAATATGCCCCTGATGTTTAAACCTGCTGTGGAAATGATTATGTTTCCCACATTGGGTGAAGGAACAGTTGAAGTACTCTCTAACAGCTTCATTTACTTTTTCTTTAACAGTAAGTTCTTTGTGCTGTTCTCATTACTCTTTGGACTGGGGTTTTATATATTCCTCCACAAAGATGGAGAACCCAACAAGGGAGTATTGAAGTTATTCAGGAAGCGCTTATTCTGGTTGTTGGTCATAGGTGTGCTTCATGTTTCCTTATTGTGGGAGGGTGACATTCTAATCTATTATGCACTACTGGGTTTTATCCTGCTCCTTTTCCGAAAGTCCTCCATAAAGAAAATTACCATCTGGATATTTATATTTTTATTAATCCCTATAGTTTTTGTGGGTTTAATCAGTCTTGTACCGGCGATGCTGCAATCCAATCCGGAGGCTCTTGCAGCTTTCAATGAGGGTAGTGAACAACAAATATTGGCTACCAAAGATCTTCTATCACGGGCATATGAAGTCTATACTACCGGTACCTACGGAGAAAAAATCGGCATGAACTGGGAACAGTGGTTGGTTTTTCTACCCGGCATATTCATATTCTACCCCACATGTATGGCAATGTTCCTATTGGGTCTGATCATAGGCAAAAAGTCCTGGATATCTAATCACCGCGAACACCTACCCTTTTACCGGAAAGTATTTCGCATCAGCTTACCTGTGGGCATTCTGTTCAATCTTTTATTGGTGTGGTCGATAGATAATATGTCTCCTGCCACTTTAGACAGTTGGGCATTGATCAATACCATTGCCGGCATAATCGGTGGAATTTCCCTAATGTGCACTTATGTATCCGGTCTTGTTCTCTTATACGAAAAAGGAATTATTCCCCGACTCACCTCATGGCTATCGGCAGCAGGTCGTATGGCACTTACTAACTACATAGGTCATTCCCTGATCGCCTTTATCTTGTTCAGGTCATCTTTAAGCCTTGGTCTCTTTGGCAAAATAGAAATCTGGCACGGTATAGGCATTACGGTTTTGATCATTGTTTTTCAGGTGATTTTCAGCAAATGGTGGTTGAAAAAATACCGTTTTGGGCCTCTCGAATGGCTATGGAGAACGATGACATATGGAAAAGTGCAGCCTTTGGGTAAATAAATGCTAGCCAGTAGCCAACAGCTAAATGCCAATCACTATTTTATCAACATTTTAGATCGTAAAACTCCAAATGGAGTACTCATCTCAAAGAAATACAAGCCGGTGGGATAGAATGTGTTTATAACGATCTCTTTGTAGCCAGAGTTAAAATCATGATTCATGACATCCAACAATCGCCCGCTACTATCAAAAATCCTGAATGTAACATTCGCAGGTTCAGGCAATTCAAAGGCAAAAGTAGTTTCACCCCTGAAGGGATTGGGTCTGTTTTGATAAAGTTTGAATCCTTCAGTTTCTGATTCGTTTACGAGGACCGGAAGCTGGACGATTATAGTGCCGTTTGCTGTTGCTTCAATGCAATCCAAATCTGCTCCTACCGTGGTGATAGTGTAATGAAAAGTATCAGTCATCGTTGGCATACCGCCAATGGTAATGGTATTGCCACGGGTAAAAATCTCCAGTCCGGGGGGCAAACCATTCACCTCTATGTCAGAAGCATCTCCTCCGATTTTGTATTTAATTTGGGATATGGGTGAATGTTTATTGACAGATTGAAACTCAGTCTCCTCGGATGACATTAAAGTAAGACTGCTATTATAACATGGTGGACCGAAATACTTTAAAATAGTTCCCCAGTCGCCCACTGCCCAACCTGTATTTTTATCTAAAAAATACACATCATTCAAGGAACGATCAACACCGGAATTTTGAGTAACCCATGTGCAACCCTCATTTTTTGTAAATATGACATTACCAAAAAAACTTGTACCCCAGCCAAAATTCCCATCTGCAAAATTTACCGACAACAATCGGTCCGAAATCTCCGAATCTTGCCGTGACCAGAATCCACCACCATTATTGGTAGTTGCAATAATTCCGTTGGTCCCGACTAACCAACCATTGTCTTCACTTTCAAAATGGACAGACTGCCATCGTGCGAATATACCGGTGGGTTGAGCAGTCCATGTGTCTCCGCCGTCTGTGGTTTTAATTACCCGATTACTTTCACCAACTGCCCAGCCTGTATTTTCATCTATAAAGAAGACAGAATTTAAGGTTACATTAGTAGATTGCAAATTCCAATTCTCGCCACCATCATTAGTTGACAAAACAACACCCGACTCCCCTACTGCCCAACCGGTACTTTCATTAATGAAAAATACCGAGTTCAAATGATTACTGGCACCGGAACTCTGAGACATAAAACTCAGTCCACCATTATCTGATTTAAGGATGACTCCATTTTCGCCAACCACCCAGGCTGTCGTATCATTGACAAAGAAAACTGACCTAAAGTTTGTAACAACTCCTGAATTTAATGGATTCCAATTATAGCCACCATCTTCTGTTCCCCATATTTCCCCCTGATCGCCGACAACCCAGCCATTTTGCGGATTTGCGAAATGAACAGCCTTGAAAAACCTTGGAGTACCCCCGGATTTTTCAATCCAATTCTGACCACCATCATTAGTCTTTAAAATTCTTCCCCCTCTGCCTGTTATCCATCCTGTATTCATATCCGCAAAATGCAATGAGGTAGAATTCTGAAAAGAAGATGAACTAATAACACTCCAACTGTCTCCACCATCGTTTGTTCTTAAAAAGGTACCATCTGTACTCACCACCCAGCCATGAGTTCCATCAATAAACTGTATCCTTGTTAAATTACCGGAACTCACCGGACTTATAAGCGACCAATCCTGTCCACCGTTATTTGTTTTGATCAATATACCGGAACTTCCAACTGCCCAGCCCACATTTTGATCAATAAAAAAGACGGAGTTTAATCTGATACCAAAAGAATTAGACGTCCATACTGCTCCACCGTCTTCAGTAATTAGGATTGTACCATTTTCACCAACTACCCAGCCGTGATTTGCATCAATGAAGAAGACAGAATTCAAACCACTGCTTGTCCAAGATTCCTGTTCAGTCCAGCTATCACCCCCATCGTCTGTTGCTATAATGGTTCCTGAATTTCCAACTGCCCAACCGCGATTTTCATCTACAAAATAAACTGACCTAAGCAAAGACCTGGTATCAGCGTCACGTTTCTCCCAGGTTTCTCCCCCATTATTTGTCTTTAAAATTTCACCAAAGGAACCTACTGCAAATCCATTGTTCTCATCTATAAAAAAAATGGAATACAACAAATGAATAGATTCCTTAATCTGCAACTCCCAACTGCTTCCCCCATCCTCAGTTTTCATTATGGTACCATCAGAACCACTGACCCAACCAATGTTTTCGTTAATAAAAAACACAGAAAACAAATCACCTCCAAGGTAATTCCCACCAACCTCCAGGGGACGCTTCCATTCCTGTCCCTCCACATTAAAAGACAAAAACAAAAAAAACGAACTAAGGGCGATCAAGTAAATATTTTTCATAAGAGCAGGGTCGTTTTCTAAAACCTTAAGATACAACCTGATTTTTATTCCCAATATTGATGGAATACAAAAATTTAATATTTTTTATCACCAGCTTTGATCCATTAAACTCCCCTTCACCCGCTCAAACTCTTTTTCCCAATTCAATTCAGAGAAAGCGCTAAGCGCATTTTGGGATAAGGATTGGTATTTTTCTTCATCATCCAAAAGGGATTGAATGGCACCGGCGATTCCTGATGGATTGAGATTTTGAAGAAGGACTGAAAATTCATGCTTTTCATTGATGCGTCGGTATTCGGGGAAGTCCATGCTCAGGGATGGAATGCCATATGCCATATAATCGAAAAACTTATTGGCAAGCGAATAGTAGTAGTTCCCGCTTTCTTTTTCCAGGAGATTAAGTCCGAGCCAGGCTTTTGATGTCCATTCTCTGAGTTGATCGGGCGTTTGTGGTCCGGTAAAATGGACATTTGAAATAGATTCTGTTTTTGCTTTTTTCTGCATAGCCTGAAGT
>SLKL01000381.1 GCA_007134625.1 Saprospiraceae bacterium | reverse complement strand
GATGATCGATCACCTTAAAGAATCATCGAAATATTATCCTGTAATAAGTTTGGCAGGACCAAGACAGGCCGGAAAATCAACTTTATTAAGGATGGCATTCCCGGATTATCCGTATGTCAGTATGGAGGAGCCTGATACAGCCCTTAATGTTAAGACGGATCCACGTGGATTTTTCAAAAAGTATGATAATGGAGTTATAATAGATGAGGCTCAGAAACTACCCGAATTATTTTCCTATCTCCAAAGTATAGTTGATAATGATAGAAGACCCGGCAGATTTGTTTTGTCGGGATCACAAAACTATCTTATGCACAGAAATATTACTCAATCTCTGGCAGGGCGGATTGATCTTTCTACATTGTTTCCATTGGACTTTTCAGAAATAAACTCTATACCTGATTGGAATAAGAATACTTATCGTACAGTTATCAATGGTTTCTATCCAGGAAAGTGGTCATCAGACATTCCTCCGAAGATGTTTTATAGCAATTACATCAAGACATATCTGGAAAGGGATGTATCAGACTTGGTCAATGTCGGCAATCTCACTACATTTAGAACTTTTCTCAAACTGATAGCTTTTAAGTGTGGGACACAATATAAGATGACGGATCTGAGTAATGACCTCAATATTTCTGTTAATACCGTCAAAAGTTGGATAAGTATTTTAGAATCCAGTTATATTATTTTTTTACTGCCTTCTTATCACAGAAATTTCGGGAAGCGACTTTTGAAGTCATCCCGATTATACTTTTATGACACTGGATTGTTGTGTCATTTGTTGGGACTACATACGGAAGAGTCTGTGGGGGCATCAGATAAATATGGTATGATTTTCGAGAATCTTATAATTGCTGAAAAATACAAATACAAAGCGCATAGACATGAGGATCCTGATATGTTTTTTTTCCGGGATAGTAATGGCTTGGAAGTTGATTTGATAGAAGTACACAATTTTCATGATATTGACATGATAGAGATTAAATCCGGTCTTACATTCAGACCGGAATTTATAACAAATATGTCCAAATTGAAGGCATTTGATCCCAAAATGAAAATGAATATTATCTATGATGGTGATGAAACTATTAAGTTGCGGGATTACCATTTGATGAATTGGAGACAATTACATGAGCAAAGACGTGCCAAGTCCAGGGTTGATTGAATTATCATTTTTCGGTGAACTCATATTTGTGTTAATAATGCTTGAGAATTTCTCTAGCTAAAAAAAATCAAAAATAAATTTTCTGAGTTTATTATTCTGATTAGCCAACTTCTATTTAGTTAAAACTCACATTACTTAAGCAATTCAAAATGGCGTACAGGAGGTGGACAAAAGATTATCTCGGCAGGGGCTATATGAAATACCTCGCCATATTCGCGCTTATTTTCATACCGCTATACACCTGGTTATTTGCTACAAAGGAATCCCCTTTTTATTACACTATGAGCATGATTGGCAATCAATTTGACTACCGGTTAAATTTTATTATTTGGGGAACGGTTACCGGATTTTTGTTGACTTTCTACATAGCGAGGCTATATGTACTGAAGTCTTTTAAGAATAAAAGAGCTCACAGGCTGCTAATCTGGTCCCATATTTTCCTAATTCTCACTGTTGCTATACCCGCTGTTGAACACCTCCCATTTTTAAAAACACTTCATGCAGTAATGGCGGTGCTGTTTGGATTGAGCTTACTGGCATCATTATACCTATTCATTCGTTTTCTCGGGGAGATCAACGAGCAAATAACCATAAAGTCCATGTGGTTCCTAACTGCTGTATTGGCCGGCTCAATCGGATTGTTTTTCCTGCTTGGAAATACGGGAATATTTGAGTTGTTCTTCTTTTTCTCCCTTGTCATTTTTCTCGCTGTTTTGCGAAAGTGGTTGAAACCTTATGAGAAGAGTTTGTGAGCAGAACTATTGAGGACAGTGAGTTTAAGATCATTGGAACTTTCCAAATTTCGAGGAGTTGGTATGAACAACTTCTAATCTTTGCAGTGAGGACCCTAAATGCCACATCCCTAACTGATTACAAACTCCATATTATTCTGAAAAAACCGATTTAGAAAAAACATCTACCTACAACAAAGACTTAATCTTCTCCATAACCTCATCATCAAATATTCGCTGTCTGGGAGAAATTACCTCAACTATTTCCCCTTCGCGATTGATAAGGTACTTTTGAAAATTCCAGGAGACGCGAGAACCGGTCACACCGTTTTGATCCTCATTGGTGAGATAATAATACAGCGGATGAATATTTCTACCTCTTACGGAAATACGAGAGAACATCGGAAAAGTTACCCCATAATTGGAGCTGCAGAATTCAAGTATTTCCTCTTCACTGTCTAACTCCTGACCCATAAAATCATTGGATGGAAATCCCAGAACGACAAGACCTTGTTCTTCATACATTTCATGGATTTTTTGTAAATCTTCATATTGAGGAGTGAGACCGCATTTGCTCGCAACATTGACAATGAGCATGACTTTTCCTTTGTATTGCTCCAAAGTGGTTTCTTCTCCGAAAATATCAACCACAGGGATTTCATATAAGTCCATTGGATCGTAATTAGGGCTGCATGATATGAATGCAAAAAGTAAAAACAATAGTTTCATTAGAGTAAATTTTTAGTGATTAAAAAATCAGCTCATGCTGTCCAGCTTCTTTCTGATTTCATCCGCTTCAGCAGCTTTGGCATCTGATTTAGTTCTGTCAATTCGAGACAACTCAAAAGATTCCTTCATGAGCTTTTCGTACTGATCTTCTAATTTCTCTTTTTCTGATTTTTTCTTAAATAGTCCAAACATAGTGTTTTAGTTTTTTTGAATTAACCACCTGGAGGGCAAAATGGTTGTGGAGTTCAGAAAAATTGGATTGGAGATTATCAATCTTATCTGTTTTTGAGGATCCTAAATCGTTCGGCTAAGCATCATAGGGGTAAGTGAAAAATTTTCGTTAAGGATTTTTCTTTTTTTGGCATTGCCCTCACGTCATGGAAGAGACAAGCTTTAATAGAAACAACTCCCTACGAGTAGGGAGCCAAAGCTATCTAGGTTAATACAAATTACTTAGACTGATTGAATTGTCCGGGTAGGTTCAAACCAATCGACACAATAATTAAGCTTAACTCGTTGAGGTTTTTACAATACTCGTCAAAATTTTTACCAACTCCTCACAATTCTCAATGTATGGAGTATAATCTAGTTCTACCATTTGACTTCTATTTAGTAGTTTCAGCCAATACAAAGTCTCTCGAGCTTCCTTACTAGAAACCGCCATTTTATGGATAAAGTCAGCTCTACTTTCACCTGCTAAAGCCTCACTTACATTTGCTCCAATACTCGTCCCACACCTCAGTAGTTGTTTGGATATAATATACTCTCTTTCAGCCTGCAACTTTTGAAATAATTCAATAATTAACAGCGCAAAGTCAAAACTCTTTTCTTGAACTATACTCTTCTTCATCCTTAAAAACTAATAACTAAAAACTCAAAACTAATATACCTTCCCTCGTTCAAGAAACTTCTCCACCCGATTTCTCTGCAAAAAGTGGTGGCGGATATGCATTTCAGCTCCCTTAAACCATTCCAGAACATTCATCATTCCGAGCAAAGGGTGTTTCGTCTTGATGGACAAATCTGCATCTGCCATCTTCTTTTCGACCTCATCCATCATAACTATGAGGTGATCGAAACACTCGTGCAATTGTTCTTTGCTCTCCGGCTGAGGTGGTTCAAAAGCATGAGATTTGGGCATTTTGACTTTCATTGGTGGAATGGACTTAAAGAAAAAAATCAACCTGCCCATAAAGTTTTTTCCTTTTCTGGTATTCTTCCCCTCTCCACTCAGACATTTATGGGCGTTCTTCATAAAGAATTTCTCATGCACAAGAATAACGTGCATACAGACCTGACCCAAAGACCAATTTGAATCATCAGGCTTTTTCCTTAAATCCTCAAGCTCGTATTTATCGACAGTTTTCTTCCATTCCGCTACATGGCTTTTGAATCTTTTTAATACTTCTTGTGCCTCCATAGTCATAGATTTTTTTCTAAGAATTGGATAAAGATACTTATATTTTTCCGTATTCAAGAAAAAAGGTCAAATTTTCCTTCTTCCCAATTTTACCCTGAGCGACTTGTGGTGAGCGAAATCGAACTAAGTCCAACCAAGCCGAACGGTCTAAACTTCCTACTTCCATCTTCCAACTCCCTACTTCCATCTTCCATCTTCCATCTTCCATCTTCCATCTTC
>SLKL01000281.1 GCA_007134625.1 Saprospiraceae bacterium | reverse complement strand
TTCAAGCATGATCGGGATGTACAGATACTGGTTTGGTTTTCCAGAGGTTTTTTTAAAGTCCAAAAATCAGCTGAGGGATATCAATTTACCGATCTGAGATTTGGAAATATTGATTTTACGGGTACTAATCAGGAGGCGGGTGGTCCGTTTTTCTTTTTACTTAAAAAAGATTCAAAATCCGGAGATATAAATATTGGCAGGAATCGCCCTGAAATTGCGGGTGATTTTGGCGAAATTTGGAGAACTTTCTGGCAGAGAGTTGGTGGGCGGTGATTTTTGATTATTTTTGGGAAAACTCTTTCATAATGGATACAAAGCTCATTTTAATGCTCATGTTTATCTCAGGGTTTTCCATATACACCCTTTATTCTCAAACTACCTATTCCATTGTGGCGGTGGATACCATAACCGGTGAGGTCGGCAGTGCTGGAGCTTCCTGCGTCGATTTGGATAGATTTGGCTTTGAGACGGATGATTTCGTGGGTGAGCTTTTTCCCGGTGCGGGTGCAATTAATACTCAAGCCTGGTATATTCCTCAAAATCAGCAAAATGCTTCACAAAAATTTGAATCGGGAAAGACGCCTGACCAAATCCTTCAGTGGTTGACAAAAAATGATGCTGAGGATAATCCGGATTTCAGGCAATACGGAGTGGTTAGAATGACAGAAAATGGAGTTCGGGCTGCTGCATTTACCGGTGATAGCACTATATCGTATGCCGGTCAAATTGTTGGAGACTACTATGCTATTCAGGGAAATATTCTATCCGGACGTGATGTACTGGAACGTATGGAGGAAGCCTTTTTGAATACTGAGGGTGATCTTACTTGTAAATTACTGGCTGCTATGGAGGCTGCTGCTTTTCCTGGTGCTGATACTCGTTGTCTGGGGAATATTACGTCTTCACTTTTTGCCTATTTAAAGGTAGCCCGACAGAACGACAGTAAAGGTAAGCCGTCTGTCTTATATTCAGTCCGAACAGCTATGGGGGATGAAAAGGAGCCCGTAATTTTGTTGAGGGATAAAATGCGGGAGGCTGGATTATGTAGATAATTGAGCTTAGTTCCTATATTTTTCCTAAATTGCCGACATGAAGCGAAATGATATTCTTTGGAAAGGAATTATAGAGGATTTGTTTGATGACTTCCTTAGATTTCTATATGAGGATGCTGAAGAAATTTTTGATTTTGACAGGGGCTTTGAGTTTCTCGATAAAGAATTGGAGGAATTGTTCCCTGAGAAAGATGTCGAAAATGTACGTTTTGTAGATAAGTTAGTTAAGGTATATCACAGGGAGAAAGGCGAGCAATGGTTGCTTTTTCACATAGAGGTTCAGGCTTATCGGGATCCGAAATTTAGTGAGAGGATGTTTACCTATTATTATCGCATCAGAGATAGATATCAAAAAAAGATCACAGCATGGGCTATTTTTTCCGATCCGTTTAAAAACTATCGGCCTGATCATTATGAAGATTCTTTTCTCGGCACCCAGATAATTTACAGATTCAATACTTACAAAATCATAAATCAAGATTCAGCTTTATTGGAGGCAAGTCCCAATCCTTTTGCTACTGTCATTCAAACTTCCTTATTGTCCCTACAAAATACACCGGATTCAGATTTGGTAGATCTGAAGCTTAACCTTGTCAGGAATCTGTTAAAGAAAGGATTTAGTAAGGAAAAGGTCAGGGCATTAATGAACTTTTTACGACTTTATGTCCGTTTAAATTCTGAAAAAAGTGCTATTTTTGAAAGAGAAATAAAAACAATAACCGGAAAAACATATCCAATGGGAATTGAAGAATTAATTTTAGATTTAGAACGTAAAGCGGGTGAAAAAATCGGTGAAAAGAGGGGTAAAGAGATAGGTAAAGAGAAACGTACTGTTGAGATTGTGTTGGATAGCTATGACATTGGATTAGAACTTGATGTTATATCTAAAATATCTCGACTCTCTGTATCTAAGGTGAAAAAGATTCTTAAGGAAAATAATCGAATTTAACTCGTCAAATAGGCTCCTCTGCTCTTCAATTTATTTACTATTTTCACAAGCTCCTAATTTGTCCTGCGCTTAAAATTTAAGTCTAGATGGCATCTAATCTGAATTGAACGCTCTGCCCGGTTTTTATCTTTAATTTACCTACCTTTGTAAATAAAGACGACTCCAATATGGCTGAAAAAAGATTGTTTCTACTCGACGGTAATGCCTTGATTTATCGAGCGCATTTTGCTTTTATTTCCAGACCGCTCATTAATTCCAAAGGGTTGAATACTTCAGCTATTACCGGTTTTGTGAGAACTTTATGGGACTTGATGCAAAATGCCAATCCCACCCATATAGCAGTTTCTTTTGACTTAAAGGGACCTACTTTTAGAAATGAAATTTATCCTGAGTACAAAGCCAACAGAGAAGCACAACCCGAGGATATTACCGCTGCTCTTCCCTATGTTTATAAAATTGTAGAAGGCTTCAACATTCCGGTGATTACAAAGGAAAATTACGAAGCAGACGATGTCATAGGAACTTTAGCCAAAAAAGCTGAAAAGGAAGGATTCGAGGTGTTTATGGTTACTCCTGATAAAGACTATGCACAATTGGTTTCAGATAAGGTTTTTATGTACAAGCCTTCACGTCAGGGAAATGGGGTGGAAATCCTCGGAAGAAAAGAGGTTTTGGAAAAATGGCAAATCAAAAGAGTTGATCAGGTGATTGATGTACTCGGTCTTCAGGGTGATAGTGTAGATAATATTCCAGGTATTCCGGGCATTGGTCCCAAAACTGCTGTTAAACTATTAAGCCAATTTGACTCACTGGAAGGGGTGCTTGAAAGTACTGATCAGCTAAAAGGGAAACAAAAAGAGAATGTCATCAATTTTGCCGATCAGGCCAGATTATCTAAGACCCTCGCTACAATAAAGATTGATGTGGATGTTGAATTTGATCCTGAAGCACTGGAAATTGAACCGATGAATAAAGCAGTGCTCGCAGAACTATTTAAAGAGCTTGAATTCAGAACACTTGCTAAGTCTATCCTAGGCGCTGATGAAGAGCCAAAAGATGAGTTCGTTCAAGGTGATTTATTCTCAAAAGCCTCTGATAAGGTCGTGGATAAAGTTTCTCCAGATCTTAAAGCACACAGCATAGCTGAAAAAACCATTAATGAGGTTGAAGTGGATTATAGATTAGCTAAAAGTGAGGAGGAGATAAGAAAACTGATAGACTTATTAGAGAAGTCAGAAGTTTTTGCTTTTGATACAGAAACAACCGGGCTGAATCCCCACACTGCAGAACTAGTCGGACTTTCTTTTTCGATAAAGAAAAAAACAGGTTTTTACGTGCCTGTGCCTAAAGAAAGAGAAGATGCCATGAAATTGATGTCTTCCTTCAAGCGGATACTCGAAAATGCGAAAATTCCCAAAGTTGGTCAGAATATCAAATACGATGCCTTGGTTTTAAGGAAATACGATATCAGGTTGTCGGGCTACTTTTTTGACACCATGATAATGCACTACCTCATTGAACCAGAATTGAGGCACAATATGGACTTCCTGGCAGAAACCTATCTAAAATATAAAACTATATCTATTGAGTCTTTAATTGGGAAAAAAGGCAAGAATCAACGCAGTATGCGGGATGTGGATATTGAAAAAGTAATGGTATATGCCTGTGAAGATGCAGACATCACTTTGCAGCTCAAGAATATACTGGAAGAGGAATTGGATAAAGAAGGATTGAAAAAGCTTTACGATGATATAGAAGAACCCCTCATTGATGCGATAATTGAAATGGAAGCTGCCGGTGTAAAAATTGATAAACAATACTTGGCAGAGTATTCTGAAGAATTGGGGGATAAGATTTCAGCCATGGCTAGTGAAATATATAAGATGGCCGGAGTGGAATTCAATATTGATTCCCCCAAACAGGTAGGTGAAGTACTTTTTGGCAAAATGGAGATTCCCTATAAGTGGAGAAAAACTAAATCAGGGCAATATTCCACTAATGAGGAAAAATTGAGCGAAATAGCTAAGGACTTTGAAATTGCAGGAAAAATTTTAGAGTACCGTGGTTTGACCAAATTGAGATCGACCTATGTTGATTCGCTTCCCAATCTTATAAATCCTGAGACTGACCGCATACATTCTTCTTTTAATCAGGCACTGACCGCTACAGGTAGATTGAGCTCCAATAATCCAAATCTACAGAACATACCCATACGAACCGCCGAAGGTAGAAGGGTCAGGGAGGCCTTTATCCCAGGCGATGAGGATCGGATTT
>SLKL01000228.1 GCA_007134625.1 Saprospiraceae bacterium | reverse complement strand
GGGTTTGCAGAAAACAACCCACTTACATCTGTCCAGTTTTGTATTTCTGATGCATTGGAAAAAGCTGCAATCAGCGAGGCTGAGTAATTACTACCATTTAAACCGAGATTGGTGGTTCTACCTAAATGGTCTGAAGCAATAAAACCTGTAATAACGGGTGTAGTGTTTTCGTCAAGCGCGGAGAATAAATTTTCAATGGCTTTTTGAGATTTTTTTTCATTGATTTTTCCATCCTTATCCAAAAAAAGATGATTGCGGGCATCAATCACCTGCGTTTTAATTCCTCTTGCCTCGAGAAGTGTAGCTATCACTTTAGCGCTCATTAATTCACCTTGAGCAAGCACTTTGTCCACGGCGGTTTTTTCCATCCACCCCAGATTTGAGATGGTTTTCAATCCATTTTTAATCTGTTCAATTTCCTTTTGGATTAGATTTTTATGGATTTCAAGATGTTGGTATTCAATAAGTTCTTTTAATTCCTGATCATAATTCTCCGCAGTGGCTGCCAAATTTGAAAGATGTTGCAATCCTGCGGTAGTCTCTCCTCTTGCGGATACTACCAATGTTATGGGACCATTTTTTATTTCGCGGGTGATTATTTCAAGAGATCGCCCCAATCCATTTTGGTTGGAGAGGGCTTTGCCACCAAATTTCAGTAATTTCCTCGGTGATATGCTGTTTTTTCCATTGAGAAAATCGGTTAGGACAGCACTGATTTTTTCTGTTTCTAGTAAAAAGCCATCGTGTCCGTAGTCAGTGGGTATAAATTCATAAATCGCTCCCGGCATTTCCTTAGCGAGCAGCTCTTGTTCTGAATTGGGAAAAAGCAAATCATCCTCAAAAGCCATGATTAAGGAGGGTGTTCGAATGGCTTGTAATGCATTGATTACGCCGCCGCGATTTCTTCCTAAATTGTGACTATCCATGGCATGGGTCAAATAGTAATAGGACCACGCATTGAATCTTGCCGCCAATTTTTCACCCTGATAGTTCTGATAAGAGCCCGCCCTGTCGGGAAAAAGAAAATCATTACTCAGCGGTTGTTGAGTTTTTTGGTAAAGTTTGTAGTTGCGATAGGAGAGGAGCGCAACTCCTCTTGCTGTTTTCATGCCCTCCATTCCAGCATCGGCTTTTTGCTGACCCCAATCCGGGCTGCGTTCAATAGTCTTACGTTGTGTCTCATTGAATGCAGCGGACCAGGGGGAATTGACTGCACTACTTGCCAGAACAGCTGTTTTTTTGATCACTTCGGGTTCCATATACGCCCACTCCAGTACCTGAAAACCACCAATTGAACCACCGATCAGGAGGTCTATTTCTTCAATGCCTAACTCGCGCCTGAGTGCAATGTGAAAATCAACCATATCTCTAATGGTCAATTTTGGAAAATCGCCATAGTAGGGTTTTCCCGTCTCCGGATTGATGTCAAGAGGAGATGTTGATCCATATGGAGAACCTTGTATGTTGGCACAAATGATAAAATACTCCTGCGGATTAAAAAAGCCATTAGGTCCAAATAATCCGGGCCACCACTCAAAGACATTGCTGTTGGCAGTAAGTGCATGACAAACCCAGATCGTTTTAGTCTGACCTGCCTTATATTCTCCCCATTGGTGAAAAGCGACTTTCGGGTCATTTAGCTTACCGCCATTCTCTAGCGAAAAACATCCTTTTAACTGAATTATTTCGGGATCTATGTTCATTTTTTATTATTTGAAAAGTGGACAGATAGCAGGGCTGAAGTATTTTTTCAACCTATGCTATCCGTCCAACAAGATTATGGTTTGAGGGTTATGGAATTTACTGGCTTTTATCAAAAGCTTGTTTAAGGTCATTGACGATGTCATTAACATGTTCAATTCCCAGTGAAAGTCTCAATAAGCCCTGTTCAACCCCCGCAGCTTTTTGTTCTTCTGCACTAAGCTGCTCATGCGTAGTGGAGGAGGGGTGAATGATCAGCGTTTTTGCATCACCGACATTGGCAAGATGAGAAATAAGCTGTACTGCATCCACAATTTTATCTGCCTGTTCTTTTCCACCCTTTACTTTAAAGCTAAGGACACCACCGAACCCATTTTTCAGATATCTCAGCGCGTTTTGGTGGTCTTCATGCGATTCGAGACCCGGATAATTCACCTGCTCTACTTCAGTTTGTTTTTCCAGCCATTTTGCGATAAAAAGTGCATTGTCAACGGTTCTTTGTACACGCAAGGAAAGGGTCTCCAATCCTTGCAGTAAAAGGAAGCTGTTAAATGGACTGGGCGCAGGTCCAAAATCCCGTAAACCTTCAACTCTTGCCCTTATTCCAAATGCTACATTTGGCAAACCGAGGGAATTATTAAACCCAAAAATCTCAGAAAATACCAATCCATGGTAACCTTCGGAGGGTTCTGAAAATTGGGGAAATTTCCCGTTGCCCCAGTCGTAGTTTCCTCCATCTACAATCACTCCACCAACTGATGTTCCATGACCTCCGATCCATTTTGTAGCCGATTCAACCACAACATTGGCTCCATGCTCAATTGGTCTTACAAGGTATCCACCAGCACCAAAAGTATTATCGACAACTAATGGGATATCGTACTTATTGGCAAGTGCTTTAAAAGCGGCGAAGTCGGGTACGGAAAATCTGGGATTACCTATACTTTCAAGGTATAGCGCTTTGGTATTACCATCGATAAGTGCCTCAAAAGATTCCGGATTGTTGCCATCTGCAAATCGCGCCTCAATCCCAATGTTTTTAAAAGAAACCTTAAATTGATTGTAAGTACCTCCGTAAAGGTTGGATGAACTCACAAAGTTGTCTCCAGCCCTCAGAATATTATTGAGAGCGATAAACTGTGCGGCCTGTCCTGATGCCACTGCAAGCGCATTGGTTCCGCCTTCGAGTGCAGCAATTCTTTTTTCAAATACATCCGTTGTCGGATTCATGATACGGGTGTAGATGTTTCCAAATTCCTTCAGCCCAAAGAGATTCGCCGCATGTTCTGAATTGTCAAACAGATAAGAGGTGGTTTGATAAATCGGTACTGCCCGGCTTTTGGTGGTTGCATCAACTTCCTGTCCTGCATGCAGTTGAAGCGTGTCGAAATGAAATTCTTGTTTACTCATAATCTAATTTGTTTTTAATGGTTAAGAAAACTGAACCGAATGAGGGGTAAACAAATAGATTATTTGCTGAGCCCCTTTATCCGGGATTCAGCATGTATAAAATTTTTCTGTTTATTGAATTTATTTCATAGTGCTGTAGCCCGGCATATTAGCCATACACATACAGCAACACATAATTGAATTGGTATTAAGATCGAGGGTGTTCGATCCACTGAAGTTTGATGATTCCGATATGAAACTATGTAGGTTCACCTGATTTTTCTTTCAATTAGAAAGACAAATTTAGGTCGGATATTGATTTTGGCAAACGATGGTATGTTAAAATTTTCTTAATTTGAAAAAAGTTGTTTCTATTTCGATGCGATACTAATGAAGTTGTGTTAATACGCACTTGAATTTATACATCCTATAAACTTCAAACCTGTTCAATAAAAAACCCCATAAACTTTACACCCTTCGACTCCACTAACGTTACGCTCAGGGCATCGCCCTTCGACTCCGCTATTGCTGCGCTTAGTTCGGCAGGAGGTTATTGAGCATTCGAAATGCTCACCACATCGGAGGGCATCACTCCTCAACCTTAAACAAACTTCTCCCACTCCCTACTTCGTAATTCGTCTCGTCAATCCACTTCCATTTAATTCCGTTTCTAAACAAAACAAGTATTGCACCTCGTACCTCGTATCTCGTACCTTGTAATTCGTAATTTCAAATCCCTACATCCCTCTTCCTTCTTCCCACTCCCTTCTTCCCACTCCCTTCTTCCTACTTCCTACTTCCAACTTCCTCGTCAGCTCACTCCATTTCATTCCGTGCCCTTAAGGCTACTGGCTACTAGCCTCTGGCTGCTGGCAAAATGTCAGCCTCAAATCCCTACATCCCTCTTCCAACCTCCCACTCACTACTTCCCTCTTCCTACCACCTACTCCCTTCTTCCAACTTCCCACTTCCTACTTCCCACTCCCTTCTTCCCACTCCCTTCTTCCCCATATGACTTTCCTGCATTATGTCAAACACTGATTATTAGCCCTGAGGACCAATATCAAATACTTTTCGTATTTTCGCATCCTTATTTTAAAAGGTAAACGATAAAAAGTAAAAAATGAATAACATTATCCTTTTTGGCCCTCCAGGCTCCGGTAAAGGGACGCAGGCTGAAAAACTGGC
>SLKL01000400.1 GCA_007134625.1 Saprospiraceae bacterium | reverse complement strand
TCCTTTCAATTTTTAGAGCTGCAAATATCGGTAATTTATGACTATTGGGGGGGATATTGGGATTTGAAGTATGAAAGTTTAGAGGCAAAACAGTTGAAAGTTGAAAGTTGAAAATTTATATAAAACTCACAACAGGTTTAAACTCTAAGCTTCTAGATTATCTTTCACCACACTTGTTCCCAATTAATTGGTGAAGATAGCACAGATTAGCACAGATTTTATTTGCGGAAAATTAAGGCGCTTGGGGTGAATTAAATCACATTACCCCCTCCCCTGTTGATGTCATCTTTCATTTTTTTGATTTCAAGTAATAATTCTCACAAAAACACGAGTTTTTAATCTGTGGGAATCTGAGGAATCTGTGGTTAAAATTTTCAACACATTTAAACTCTAAGCTCCTGGATTCTTTTTCACCACAGATAGCACAGATTAGCACAGATTCTATTTGCGGAAAATTAAGGTGCTTGGGGTGAATTAAATCACATTACCCCCTGTTGATGTCATCTTTCATTTTTTTGATTTCAAGTAATAATTCTCACAAAAACACGAGAATTTAATCTGTGGGAATCTGAGGAATCTGTGGTTTAAATTTTCAACACGCGTAAACTCTAAGCTACTGGATACTTTTTTCACCACAGATAGCACAGATTTATTCGGGAGAAAAATCAAATAACCAGAAATTCCTCATCAAAATACCCAATGTCAAAATAAAAGAAACTGTAAGACTCAATTTGCCAGCCCTTTTTATAAAAGCACTTTAGGTATAATCCTGATTCGAGGGAATCAAAAATACAAAATTTAAATAGAGGATATTTAGGAAAATTTTCAAAATACGATAACCGAATGGTATCTGCTTCAAAGTAATACTTTCCAGTGTCATCTCTTCGATAATTTCCTTCTGATCTGTGAATGAAATTTCCATCCCGGAAAAACAATAATGATTCATTTAATCTGCCAAAAGTTGCATCTGCGGAAAGGATAACTTTAGGAGACTCAAGATGATTTTTCCAATCGAATACATCAAAGCCAATGGTAGTCAGCTGGATCCCGCACAAAATAAACAGTACCAATGGTGGAAAATACCTTATGGATAACAACCTGAAAAACAGGAGTAATATTGCCATCAACGGAATCACAATCAAACCAATTAGTAAACCACCGAAAACAACAAATCCCAAAGCAGACATAATAGGCGAAACCTCCCAAAAGAATTTAGTATTGATCAAAATCAAACAAAACAATGAACCTACCCAAAGGATTCCGATAACGATATTCTCTCTTTTTGTAGGTTTTTTCATGGTTGTGAATTTAATGACTAACTCAATTAATCATAAGCTAATTGTATGGCATTAAGGACCAAAATCTTACTACATCCACTTTTCCTCCTGCTCAATCATTTTATCAATTTTTGAAGTGAGCGACTTAACTCTGGCATTGAGGAGTGCTCGACGCCCTTCCGGAGTTCTTGAAAAAACCAATTTACAACTGCCAACATATTTTCTCCAATTCTTCTCAAACACCTCAGCTAACTGTTTATTTCGACCAAAAATGGTAGGGACAGCATGATAGTCTTTTTGCTGAAATAAGCCATGTAATACACTTTGCCGAATAATTAGATATCTTGGATTATCAATCTTTTCTGCAACTTCCATTAGTGCAGTAATAAAGACAGATTGCTCATGCTTTGAAGTACCTTCCATATGACAAGATATAGAGCCAAATTGATCAATTGAAGTCTTGATTGCTATCTGTGAAGGCCTTGTTTTTACCTCCCCAATTTCAATTAGTGAGTAAAGAAGAGATTTTGTGATCTTATCAAAATCTTTAGTTAAGTCCCTGTGATTCAAATACAGCCTCAGATATCGGTAGCTGGGATAAGCCAAAGTAATCAATATGAATAAAAGAGGAAAAATTACATATGGAATTATGTCCTGAATTTGGTGGTGAAATCTGGATAGATGAGTAATGTATTCCATTGTATAGCTGAACGTTATTATCAGCAAAATAACAAGGTTCGCAAAAAGGAATTTCAGCGTTTTAAAGAAGTGAAATCGTTTAGCAGAAGTAAAATCCTCATTACCCTTATATGGAACCTTAATTTCTTCGACTAGTTGAATACCTTTTTTAAGGGCAATATCCCAGCGGGCTTTAAGCTGATCTCTTTCTGAAGCATATTGAAAAATATCCTGATTGATTTCATCGACCTCCATTCTTGATATAATTTCTCGCGGAATTTCCAACCTGCCAAAACCATTCTGAATAATCGGCGAAGCATCATATGAGAGACCAACAAAAGAGCGAAATCGCCTTCTAAGCATTTCAAGATCACGACCTCCATTATCAACAGTCGGGTCAACGGTTGCAAGATGCCAGATATTAGCAGTCTTATTAAGCTCGTTGGGGTTAACCCTGATTGCTCTACCCCTCATTTGATTAGACAATACAAAGGAACCTACGAAAGAAGCCAATATCAAAGAATTAATTGCGGGGGCATCCCACCCCTGACCAAGTAGTGCCTTGGTGCCGATAAGCACCTCAATTTGACCTCTTTGAAAAATGTATGTGATCAGGTGGACAATTTTGCTTCTGTGGCTATTATTAAGGGTCAATAAGACGTAATCATTATCAAATGCTAAAGGATTCGAATTTAACTCTTCTAATCCTAATTTCTTGCATTTTAAATTCAATTCACTTAAAGCAGTGGCAGGTATAATGACTACAGAACCCGTCAACACACCCAGTTTAATTCCTTTTTCATTCTGCCTTCTGAGATGTTCAAATATCGGTATGGCTCCAATTTTATTCAATTCCAGCTCATTCGAATCAGAACTCACCAGAAATTCTCTTCGGATATAATCTGTCAAAATAACTAATCGCAAACTAATACCCTTTTGCCCGTATTCAAAATGAGTAATCTGGCTGATGGAATCTAATTTAGCAATGCTGCCGGTTAACAATTGAACAACGGAATTATTTTCCCTGAAATTTATCCTTCGTCTTTCGAGCATTCCCGCACGTCTCAGTTGGGTTCTGATTTGATTTTTTCGTTCAGAATACTCGTTGAAGTGTGTATTATCTTTGTAAAGAAAATAATCTAAAAGCAGCTCCATGGATTCAAAATCGAACCCACTATTTAATTGCTTTCCATCAACAATAATCTTTTTATGGTCTTTGCTCACCTCTTGCCCATTGTATTTCAGGAATCGAAGGATTGAGATATAGTATTCAAAGTTTTCGTAAATCCACTCAAGATATTCGTACGGATCCGTCCATAATGGATGATTCTTAAAGGCTTCAATCAGACTGTGATCATTATTTAAGGACTCAAATACAGCATTTGCATTTTTTCTAAAATCATTCAAAACCAAGGTCTCCATCACAGTTGGCAGGGAAAGGTTTACAAAGTCCTGATGTGGACATAAATCACCGGCAAGAATAAGTTCAGGAACGGCAATTTCAGCATCAACAGGGCCATTCAGCTCGATATATCTCCTCCATTCGTTGGGTCCTACATCAAAGGGAGGAGTTGCAGTTAAACCTATTATTTTGGGGCTTAATCGTTCTTTGACTGATGTTAAGGTTCTCCACCATTCATTTTTCAGATGATGCGCTTCATCTACTACTATTGTTTTTATCCCTGCTTCTTTAAGTCCATTGACGATTTCATCCAAAAAAGAAGCATTCTCTGCTGAGTTTGATTCCTCCTGATGGTCTATCAATTCCATTTCTTCTTCTTCCTCGTTTTCAGCTATTTCCGGGGAAAGATCTCTGCAGGCAGTATGCAACCCCTGATAGGTTACCACGGTGAGGAAAGATGGGTTTCTGATATCTCTTGAAATCCACTCAGGCACTTCAGAGGTGTTCAGAAACAATTCACATAGCCTGTGAATCCATTGATTTTTTATCGCCAAAGTAGGAGCCAATATTAGCGTTGGCTTATTGATTCTAATTGCTACTTCCAGACCCAACACTGTCTTTCCTGAACCCGGAGGAGCAACAACATGCAGATGTTTATTGGATAAATAAGTTTCCAATTGATCAAGCACCCTTTGCTGATAGTCCCGCCACGGATACTTAAATTGAATACCATCGGGAAACTTATCCATTTGCTTTTTTATGTGGCAATATAAGAACAATTTTAAATAACCAAGAAAACTAACCCAACCCAATACCCCTCAACAGTCATCTCCAAGCCTGAATAAACCATTAAACTTCCCGAAAAATATCCTTCTTTTACCGAACCAATTCACCTAAAATTTCCTTATATATATGTGTGCATCTTGAATC
>SLKL01000431.1 GCA_007134625.1 Saprospiraceae bacterium | reverse complement strand
GGTATCAGTCAGGCTTTTACACTTGACGTCACTCTGATACCCGATTTTAGTCAGGCCTTATCGGATCGAGATGTACTTAATTTATCCCCATTTGAGGTGGTTTTTGACGAAAACAGACAATTTTTTACAGAGGGTATGGAAATATTTAACCGTGGAGATCTATTCTATTCGAGACGAGTAGGAGGAAGACCGGGTTATTTCATTCCTGTGGGTAATAATCTCGAGGAGGGCGATGTGATTACTGAATTTCCCCAAACCTCTAATTTGCTCAATGCGACCAAGTTGAGCGGTAGGAACAGAAAGGGAACAGGGATCGGAGTATTCAATGCTATTTCGGGTAGAGAATTTGCTACAATACAATCTGCAGATGGTGCCAAGAGAACTGAGAAATCCATTCCATTGACCAATTACAATGTGTTGGTCGCTGATCAGAGCTTACGAAACAATTCCAGCATTGCGCTGATGAATACCAATGTCTGGCGAGAAGGGTCAGCTCCCTCAGCCAATGCTACCGGAACTGATTTTCGCTTTTTTACACAAGACAGAATGTATGTAGTACGGGGCTACGGACACTATTCCATAACCGAATTAGGATCTGATTTTGACAGAATAAGCGGACATCAATACAATCTGGAATTGGCGAAAGTAAGCGGGAGATTCCGCGCTTCAGCCCGTTATCGGGAAATCAGCGATACTTTTGACCCCAATGACCTGGGCTTATTACTGGTCAATAATGAAAGGAGGGTATATCTACGGGCTGCCTATCATGAATTTGAGCCAATGGGACCAATTAACAGATGGAATACTTCACTTCAGCTACGCTATTCGCAATTGTACTCTGAATCCATCAGAACGGGCTTGAGCTTAAATTGGGACAATGCAGTATATCTGAGAACTTGGGATGCATTTTTCTTTTATCTAAGTCACAATCTAAAGCCTTCGAGAGATTTCTTTGAGCCAAGAACAGGTGATTTTAGCAGGTTTTATCTGATATCTCCAGGCACCTATGGCAGATTCCATTACTCTTCTGATTACCGAAGAACTTTTGCGGTAAATTTCAGATTGGAAGGGACCCGATATCCTGAGTCGGACAGATATATATGGGGCTGGATGTTGGGACCACGTATCAGGTTCTCAGATCGATTTTTTACCATTTTTACGACTAATCACGTTGGTTGGAAAGGAAATGAAGGCTTTATATCCCCACAGTCTGAGGCTGTTGGTTTTGAAAGTCTGCAGGATGGAGACATTGTCTTTGGAAGGAGGGCAAGGAAGACCATTGAAAATACTTTGGATTTGCGCTACATTTTTTCCAATAGGATGAATGTAACTTTCAGAGCGAGACATTTTTATTCAAGGGTAGATTACAGCGACTTTTTTACATTGGAAGAAAATGGGAAACTCACTCCATCTGACTATACCGGAAAAACTGAAGATTTTAATGACAGAACACTTCACGACCTGAAATTTCACTTGTTCAATATCGATATGGTCTATACCTGGAGATTTGCACCGGGCAGTGATTTGATTTTTGTCTGGAAAAATAATATTATGAACAGCAGCAATGAGGATTACAATTCCTACATGCGAGAACTACGCAATGTCTGGGACAGCCCACAGGAAAACTCTTTTGTTTTAAAAGTAGTATATTACCTCGATTATCACAGAATGTTTCAAAACTAATCGCGAGCAACTTTTTTTAGAAAAAACTCAAAATGAAAATTGTATCTTATAACGTCAACGGCATCAGAGCAGCACTGAGAAAGGGGATCAATGAATGGGTAGCCGCTGAGCAACCGGATATCATATGCATACAGGAAACCAAAGCTCAACCCTCCGATGTAGATTTATCAAAGTTTGAAGAATTGGGGTATGAAGGACATTGGTTTTCCGCTGAGAAAAAAGGTTACTCCGGAGTACTCACACTGACAAAAACCACTCCTGAAAACGTAGAAACAGGAATGGGTGTTCACCTTTACGACAATGAAGGCAGAATCATCAGGACGGACTTTAAAGACTTCACTTTACTGAATTGCTACTTTCCCTCAGGTACGAGCGGCGATGCAAGGCAAGCCATCAAAATGGAATTTCTGGATGATTTTTATGAGTGGATCAGGGAATTAAAAGAGACAAAGGGCAAACTCATCATAGCCGGGGATTATAACATAGCGCATACTCCAAAAGACATACACGATCCCGTGAGAAACAAAAACACCTCCGGATTTAAACCCGAAGAGAGGGCATGGATGGACAAGTGGTTTGATTCGGGATTTACAGACCCTTTCAGAAAGATGCATCCCGAAAAGATCGAGTATTCCTGGTGGAGCTATCGCGCCGCCGCCCGTTCGAGGAATAAGGGCTGGAGGATTGACTATATTTCCGTTTCCGATAATTTAGCCTCCTCGATAAAAGCCTTGAGACACGCCAACGAAGCTGTGCATTCCGATCATTGTCCTGTGGTGTTGGAAGTGGGGAGTTGAGAGTTAAAAAGTTGAAAGTTAGAAAGTTAGAAAGTTTTGCATATAACTTTTTAGAAAAAACTTTCCTCCCGATTAGCTGAGAAAAAATCCTGCAATTCCTTTAAGGTGTTTTCATTGGTGTAAAGATCTTTGGTGACTTTGCCCTCATGCAGCACAATAATACGCTTACAAAATTCAGCCACATGAGTCAAGTCATGACTTGAAATAATGAGGGTGGTATCAGTTTCCTGATCCAAATGGCTAAAGATTCTCCTCAGCTCAAACTGCGAAGAGGGATCGAGGTGTGCAAAGGGTTCATCCATGATTACCAAATCAGGATTACCAAGAAATGCAGCAGCTATACCAACTTTTTTCATGTTGCCTTTTGATAAATCTCTGATGTATTTCCCTTTCCCCAGAATCTGTTTATTGAATAATTTTTCAAATCGGGATAGCTGTCTCTCTAATTCTTCTAAACTTATATCCCGGACTTTTGCTATAAAATTAAAATATTCTTCAGGTAACAAATATGGAATAATGAAGCCTGAATCGAGATAGGCTCCGGTCATCTTTTTCCATAGAGTGCCTTTAGAAACTTCTTCATTGTTGATTTTTACACTGCCGGAACTTAGTTTTAACAAGTCCAGAATTGCCCGAAAAAGAGTAGTCTTACCTGCTCCATTATTCCCTACCACACCAACGGATTCAGCCCTTTTCATTTCCAGAGCAGGAATTTCAAGTGCTGTAACTCGCCCGTAATTTTTCCTTAAATTCTTTATTGATATGATACTTTCCATCATCCGGATTTTTTTCTGTAGTTTTCTAATTTACTCTGTTTTTTTCGCATGAAAAATGCAGCTAATTTTCTGATCCAAAACCCATATGTAGCAATTGTCAGGACTCCGCTCAGCATCCAGAATATCCAACCAAGCATTTGACGATCAAGGACATAGAATGGAACCGTGATTCCTGCTAATATTAGTAAGACTAAAGACGTTAAAAATAATTGAGTTCCTGATTGTCCCTGATTATTGAACCAGGTTTCCTGATTAATATCTACTCTTTTCTTGTTAAAAATACCAATAGTAAGCATCATTAGGCTCACAGGTCCTGTCAGTAACAACCATGTAGCAGTCAAAAGCACAAGGTGTTGTTTAAAAAAGAGAAAAAGAGGAATTAAGATCAACAAGTATATGGCTGAAACAGGTACCGCTAAAATAAGCCATTTGGCTTTAAGGTAATCTTCAATTTCAATGGGAAGTGCCATGAGTCCATCAAAAAAGGTACTTTCCCATGCAGTCAAAAATTGACCATAAAAAAATAGCCAAAATCCCAACATACAAAATGCATAAAAAAAGAACATTATTTCATCCATGTAAGCATTTTGGCTGTTGTTGTAGAAAATAAAATAGAAATACACAACACTGAGAAAAATACTAAGAAAAACCATCATCCGGGCTCTTTTATTTCTCATAATCAGCAGTACTTCCTGAGTAAAGAGTCCGATAATTATATTGCTTTTTGACGTCAATTGAATAAGGGAACTTTCTTTTTTTGTTGTTGAGGATGAATGGACTTCGCTATGAGTACTCTCAACTAAATTATCTTTAGAAAGGAAGAACAAAACAATTACAAGAATGAGAAAAACAGCTTGAGTGAACCCACTGCTCATGTTATCACCGAAAAAGAAAGCCGAAAGACTCATTAAGGTAAAGCTGTCAAAGAAAGATGAGCCTATAATCAAACTTATCAGCAAAAACATAAAAATTGCCTTTCCCAAAAGGGAGTTTAATTTGATTTTTATCCAAATCGTTAGATAGTGAACGAGAAGTAAAG
>SLKL01000052.1 GCA_007134625.1 Saprospiraceae bacterium | reverse complement strand
TCAATTGCTGCCGGTTCATCCATTTGGGCAACCCTCTGGAAACAGATGAATCAGTCTGTTGAAATAGAAAAGGAGAAGGATATTTTATTGGATCACTCTTACGACGGCATACGCGAGTTGGATAACGACCTTCCGCCTTGGTGGAAATGGGGGTTTTATATAACCATCGTCTTTGCTGTAATCTATCTGGCGCGATATCACGTATTCCAGACTGCTCCACTTCAGATTGAGGAATTCGAAATAGCAATGGCGAGAGCTGAGGCAGAATTGGAAGCAAGAAGAGCATTGGGTACGCAGATTAACGAAGAAACGGTAACCTTCCTTGGTAGTGAAAGCGACCTTGCAGCCGGTAAGGAAATCTACACAGTTAATTGCGCCGTTTGCCACGGACAAATGGGTGAAGGAGGTATCGGTCCCAATATGACTGACGACTACTGGATTCACGGCGGCTCAATACGGGATATTTTTAGAATAACGAGAAATGGAGTTATAGAAAAAGGTATGACACCTTGGCGAGACATTCTGTCTCCCCTTCAGATTGCTCAGGTATCCAGTTTTGTAAAAACATTGCGCGATACCGATCCACCTAATCAAAAGGCTCCTGAGGGAGAACTTTGGTTCCCTGAGGAAGTAGAAGAAGAGACGGAGGAGGACGAAGAGGTTGAAGGTATGATCGGCATGATAGATGGTACAGATCATTTAGATAATGACGGTGAAGGTGAAGAACCACCAGAAGAAAATGAAGCTGAAGAATGATTTTCAGTTTAAGTAATTGGGCATAATGACCCAATAAAGTAGTATTATAATGAGAGAAAACAACAGCCAAAACCCTGAAAGCTTCAGGGACAGAGTAGGGACAATAGATGAATCCGGAAAGCGTACTTGGATATATCCAACTATGCCTTCCGGTAGATTCTATGAATACCGCAAATACCTTTCTTACGTATTGGTAGCCATTCTATTTGTCATGCCATTCATTCATATCAATGGCAGACCACTTTTCCTTTTCAATATAATAGAAAGGAAATTTATCCTTTTCGGAAAAATCTTCTGGCCTCAGGACTTTTTCATCTTTGGATTGACCATGATTGCACTGATTGTATTTTTGGTGCTGTTTACAGTGGCATTTGGTCGTATTTTCTGTGGTTGGATATGTCCACAGACCATTTTTATGGAAATGGTATTCAGGAGAATAGAATACTGGATTGAGGGCTCCGCATCCAAAATGAGGCTGCGCGATCAGGGCCCCTGGAATGCTGAAAAGATAAGAGTCAAGCTAACAAAATGGACCATCTTTTTTGGGGTCTCATTTCTGATCAGCAACATTTTTCTCGCATACATAATCGGGATACATGACCTCTATGCGATCATTACTGCTCCTATTAGTCAGCATTTGACCGGTTTTATTGCCATGATGATTTTTACCTCTGTGTTTTTCTTCAATTATCTGTGGTTCAGGGAACAGGTTTGTCTTGTAGTTTGCCCCTATGGACGACTGCAGGGAGTTATGTTGGACAGAAATTCAATAGTAGTAGCCTATGACTATGAAAGAGGGGAGCCAAGAGGTAAAATCTCAAAAAAAGCTGAGAGCAGTCTTGGCGATTGCATAGATTGCGACCTCTGTGTAAAAGTTTGTCCTACAGGTATAGATATCAGAAATGGAACGCAGATGGAGTGTGTAAACTGCACCGCCTGTATAGATGCCTGTGACAGCATAATGGATAAAGTCAACCGCCCTCGAGGCCTGATCAGATATGCTTCAGAGGAAAATATAGCATCCAAAAAACCATTTCAATTTACTGCAAGACTAAAGGCCTACTCAGTTGCATTACTTGCATTGGTGGGGGTTTTATCCTTCATTTTGGTTTCCCGACCGGATGTGGAGACGCGTATCCTCAGAGTAGGTGGTCAATTGTATCACTTACAGGAAGAAGAAGGAACCGTGAGTAACCTTTTTAACCTGCACCTGGTAAATAAGACTTTTGAGGATGTACCGATAGAACTGCGATTACTGAATAAAGAAGGAAGAATAGAAATTGTTGGAGACAGAGACCTTACTGTACCATCGGAAGGCAATACTCAGGCTACCTTTTTTATCTACCTGCCATTAGAAGAGACAGACGGAAGGACGACCCAATTACAAATAGGCGTATTCTCCGGCGAAAGACAAATAAGTACGACGAAAACCAATTTTTTAAGCCCAAATAGATTAAACCAATGAGAATAGGATGGGGATATAAGATTTTAATGCTGTACCTCGGATTCGTAGGTATTATACTTACACTGGTATTCAGCTCTTTTAACTACGAGGTAGAAATTGTGGCTACCGATTATTACGAACGTGAAACGTATCAGCAGGATATAATTGACGGTAATTTCAACCTCCTGCGTTTGGGGGTGAGACCTGAGATTAATATTTCTGATGAGGGCGTACACATTCAGCTTCCCGATGTTTTTGAGGGTTCTGATAAAGCCGGGGAATTGTGGCTGTACCACATCATGCACAAAAGACATGATTATCAGATCAAATTCACGGAGCATGCTGACAACTACTTTTTTATTCCTGCAGATCAAATGGGATATGGAGAGTTTTCACTTAAACTGAGGTGGACTCAGGACGATACGCCCTATTATTTTGAAGAGCGGGTTAGTGTACGATAATGACTGAGGTAATTCTGGCCGGCACCTTTATGGGACTTGCTTCCGGGCTACATTGTCTGGGAATGTGTGGTCCCATAGTAGCAAGCTTCCCGCCTTCCGGTGGGGGCTTATCGGTATTGCTCGATCCTTACCATTTAGCCAGAATTTCAGTCTATGGGATTTTAGGAGTTATTTCAGGGCTTATTGGCAGCCTTTTTTCTCTGGGCGGTCTACATTTGTTTGCCGGAATTGCATTTGTGTTGTTACTTTTTGTAGCGCTGACTTTTATGCTCAAAGGAACTATGGACTTTGGCTTTACCGGGCACGCTTTTTTTAAAAAATTATGGGGAAAAGCATTGCAGACAGGAGGATTTACCGGGCGTATGACATTGGGAGCACTCAATGGTTTATTGCCCTGCGGTATGGTCTATTTTGCGCTCGCGACTGCTATTGCATGGGGGAGTTTGGGCGAATCAGTGATGTTTATGATGATGTTTGGACTGGGTACCCTTCCACTTTTATTGATGATCCCTTTAGTGGGAAAAATGATACCACTTCCCTGGCGGAAAAAATTAAAACCACTTCAACCCATTCTTTTTATCGCAAGTATTTTGATCGTACTATGGAGAGTAGTGATTATTCCTCTTGATTTATTAAGCTATTTACCCTGGGTAGAAAGCGCACCTATGTGCACCTAAAGATGTTTTCTCTCTTTGAAGGTGGCCCTTTTCTTTCTTCGGAAAGGAGGGGTCCCTTCTTTTTGAGGCTAATCTATTAATTAGGAATTAGTCTATTTACAGCGAGCTGTATTCCAAAATAGATAATTTTTGTCAGATACGATATATTAGGTACGAGATACGAGTTTCAAGATACGAGGTACGAATTACGAATTACGAATTACGAATTACTAATTACTAATTAGGAATGGCAAGATACTCAAGATTCAAGGTACGAGATTCTATAAATCAAGGTTCATAGCTAAAAATTACGGGTACAATCAAGCTAGCAGCCAGAGACCAGATGCGAATTACGAATTACGAGGTACAAGATACGAGGTACGAGTTACGAGATTCTATAAATCAAGGTTCATAGCTATGAATTCCGGGCACAATCAAGCTAGCAACTAGAATCCAGTAGCCAGAAGCCAGAAGCCAGAAGCCAGAAGCCAGCAGCTATATAAATAATCCCGATCTAATTAGTAGAAAGAGGAGATGAAATCCAACGACCCAGGAAATATCCCGCAAAGACTAATAATAATCCTACGACATTGTTGGCGAGTATATTTAAGACAGCGAGTTTGTACTGAGCGGATTTGAAGAGATACATGGTCTCCACGCTAAAGGTTGAAAAGGTAGTAAATCCGCCGAGGAATCCGGCTATCAGGAAAAGTTTGGTCTCCGTTTTCCATTCACTCAGATCCATCATGCCCCAGATTAGTCCTATAAAAAATGAGCCGACAGCATTGACAATAAGGGTGCCGAATGGGAATTGCAATCCCCAGATTTTTATGGAATAAACAGAAATCAGATACCTGAATATGCTACCTAAACCACCTCCCAAAAACACATACAGTATCGCACTCATCTTTTTTCTACAAAGTAAAGCAAAATTATTGTTTTAGATGGCAATGCTCAGGGTTAGTAATGGATAATTGAAAAGTGAAAATTGC
>SLKL01000197.1 GCA_007134625.1 Saprospiraceae bacterium | reverse complement strand
TTTCGTCATGAAAATGAGCGAAAAATTCAAGATCGAGGAAGAAGGAAAAATATTCCGCAGGTGTAGCCATAGCTACATTGAGGAAAGATTTTTCCTGATGACGATGATATTGGATTTTGCAGCAATTTGTAATAGAAAGGGGTTTTCGGAGTGGACTCAAACCTAGTTTCTTACTCAATCTTCCCATTACGTAACAAAAAATCCGCAATAACCAGACTACTAATAGCCTCTACCACAGGTACAGCTCTTGGCAAGACGCAGGGGTCATGACGTCCCTTTGCTTTCATTTCTGCTGCCTTGCCTTTAAGATCAACGGTTTGTTGACTCTTTAGTAGGGTAGAAGTGGGTTTGAAGGCAGCTTTGAAGTATATGGTCATCCCATTGCTAATGCCGCCTTGAATTCCTCCGGAATTATTGGTGGAAGTTTTAATGGTACCATCATCGTCGGTGAAGAACTCATCGTTATGCTGACTTCCTCTCAATTTTGTTCCCCCAAAACCACTGCCGTATTCAAAACCCTTACAGGCGTTGATAGTTAAAATGGCTTTACCCAGTTCAGCATGCAATTTTTCGAAAATGGGGTCACCCAAACCAGTCGGACAATTGAAAATAACGCAACCAATTGTTCCACCTAGAGAATCCCCCTCCTTTTTAGCCAATAAGATTTCTTCTTCCATTTTCATGGCTAAAACATCATCCGGACACCGAACAATATTTTCAGGCGTTGCAGTCAGTTTTTCTAAGTCAAAATCATCCCCTAAACTCAAATTGCCAATGGAGTTCACATAAGCGATGACTTTTATACTTTTTTCCTGCAACAACAGATTAGCGAAATATCCGGCTGCAACCCATACGGCGGTCTCCCGTGCGGAGGACCTGCCGCCGCCACTTTGCGGATCAATTCCGTATTTTTCCCGGTAGGTATAATCTGCATGAGAAGGTCGAAAAAGCTGCTTCAGATCGCTGTAGTCCTTAGGTTTTGCATCTTCATTGGGAATCATAAAGCCGATAGGGAAACCGTTTGTTTTTCCATTGTTTACACCGGATAAAATAACAACTTCGTCTTTTTCATTTCTGGAAGTAGTTACAGCAGACTGTCCCGGTCTTCGCCTTTGCATTAATCGCTTTAGCTCCTCGGGATCGTAGTCAATGCCTGCAGGCATACCGTCGAGAATGCCACCTATAGCAGCTCCATGCGACTCGCCAAAGGATGTCAATGTCAATAATTTACCGAAACTGTTTGATGCCATATTAGATTTTCAACTCAAAAAAAAACAATTACGAATTACGGATTACGATTTATGAATTACGAATTAGGAGTTACGAATTATGAATCCTCGTCAGCCCATCATCTTCCTTCTTCCTCCTTCCATCTTTTTTTTTCATTTTTTAATTAATCCGTAATTATCAATTATCTATTACTTGCCCTGAGCGAAGCATTAGCGAAGTCGAAGGGTCAATTCTCCATTCACCATTCTCCAAGTCATTTTCAACTTTCAACCTTCAATTTTCAATTTTAATGCATTCTATCCCCTCTCAGCTCCATAGATTTCAATAGCTCAGCTTCATAATTTAGGTATTCCTGCCATCGTTGATCTACTTTTTCCCGACCTCCGTATTGGCGGGCAAGTTCTATAAACATTTTATAATGTCCTGCTTCTGCTACCATGAACTTATGGTAAAACTCTCTTAGTTCCTCTTCATTTAATTGTTCGGATAATAGCCTGAATCGCTCACAGCTTCGAGCTTCGATTAAAGCACAGATCAAAAGCCGTTCAATTAGCCGGTCTTCTCTCGATCCTCCTTTTTTCTGAAATTGAAGCAATCCGTTGACGTATTCATCCTTCCTCTGGAAGCCGAGATTCAGGTTTCGTTTTTCCAATTCCTTTAAAACCATTCTGAAATGACCCCACTCCTCAGTAACAACAGGTGAAACCTGCTCCACCAATTCCTTTTTATCGGGATATTGTTGGATAAGCGAAATGCAAGAGGTTGCCGCTTTTTGTTCGCAGTAGGCATGATCAGTTAAAATTTCTTCAAGACTCATTTCTGCGAGATTGACCCATCGCGGGTCTGTAGGTAATTTTAATCCTAACATAAATTAATTTTTGGATAAATATTGATTGATACAGTTGATTTGGTGTTTGAGAACTCTAATGTCATAAACTTCATAATCCTGATTACCGGAGTCCCACTGAATTCTTAGCCGGTCAATTTCATTTTCAGCTAAGACCTGATAATCTTTTCTACTAAGGGGAGCTATCGCCCTGAAGTGTACCTCATTCAAGTCCTGAAAAAAAGTACCTGTATCCTCGTTTATAATTTGCAAATTGACTATTTCTCCACTCAGCATTTGCATTCGTATTGGTCTGTTTTTTCTGATTCCACCCATTGACCGCCTGGCAGATGGAATTTGTAGAATTATATCCAAAACAATGAATTTACCTCCTTCTCTAACCTCAAAATGACTGTCGATCGAAAGCATGGGACGGCCACGTCTGTGAACCCTCATCTCTGCTGGCAAATGAAAGGTTAGGTGCTCACTCTCAGTCCGAAGTAAAAAGTCTGAGCCAACTACATTGCTTTCAGCCTGTACTAATCGACAAATCCTTGAGGGTGGATTTTTGACAACATCTCGGATTTCAACTGAAGAGGGATGCGGAATGATGGGCATCGGAATGTCTGCCGGTGCTTCCCAGACATCTTGACTTTTATCAACTTCGGAAATCTCCTCCGTCCTTCGAGTGGGAGATTTTATATCAAAACTGGTCATGAAGTAACCTTCTGAAATGGAGGGAACCCCGGGCAAAGAAAGAAGTGCGAGAATGTCAATGTGGTTTTGTCGCTTCATTACCACTAGTTCCTTTTTTAGTATTGGGATTTCTCTGATAGCTGATGCTTTCTCTTCAACTGCCGAATTATAATTGTCACTTAATTCAATTCTTTCAGTTGGCCTGATTCTCCCCGGATTGGCCCTTGCATACTCCAGACTTTCATTTAACTCCTCAATTTTTGATTCCAGCTCTATTATCCTTTTTTGCAAAAATCGAATTCTGTTTTCTTTATGTCTGATATTTATACTAATAGACACTTGCCTCATGTCATATACGGCACCCTCTAGTTTTCTTTCAGGGTCTAAATCATTGGCCCTGTATTCATCCGGTGTTTCGGGCAACGGTAATATATTGTCAAATGCATGGCGATAGAGAATCGAATCAGATGGTGCAACATCTCGCATTGTCCCGTCGGGCATTTGTATGAACAATTCACCAGCCTCATCTTCATATACCACTTGTGAGGATAAGAAGGAGGGCATTAAAAAAAACATACCAAGTGCTATCCCGCAAAAAAAATTTGTTTTTGCAAGGCTTATAGGATGTTTGTAAGTCAGATTTTCACCCATGTTCATTATAACGAAAAAAATACCCATTAGGATGCAAAAGTAGCAAAAAAGGGCAGACTATCAATGTTGAGATAAAAGCACGATTGCATTTTGAAGTTCTTATTAGTAATTGATCAACCTGAGACTATTGGGGTAATAATTAGTGAACTTTCCACCTTTTGGGTGGACTTTAACCCACCCAAGTTTTTGACCATTATATTCCACAACTGCCCAGCCACTGTGAATTGTACTCAGTTTAAATGGGGTTTTTTTGAGAAACAGGTGCGCCATCTCAATGTCTAGTTGAATAGTGGGTATATCTTTATTCAGCATATCAGACATAATTATATAATGGCCAGGAAAAAACAATTCTTTCCGAAATTCACCTATCGGTAGCGGTTTAGCTTTTGCCTTATTAATAAGGTGTAATGCGATGGATGCAGTTTGATCGTGAAGGAAAACCAGTTGACCTCTTTCATCCTGATAAAAATCTCCGGTTTTAGATAGTTCAGAAGAGATAAACCTAGAGGTATTCTCAAATTGACGCTTACTCAGTTTTTTGAGTTTATCTGCTGAGTTTAATGATAACACCTCCCCTTTCTTTTTCTCTTTTTGAAAAATGCTGTAAGTCATTCCCTCTCCCGATATCCTATGAGAAAAAAAGCGAAAAAATGGGATTCCTTGCATTTCGGTGTAATGAATATTCCAAGCCACAGGGGGAGCCACCTTAAGGGGTTCGAGTTTGTAGGAATTGGAAAGCTTTTTTACTACACCTTCATTTTCAATAGTATTCATGGTGCAGTTGCAGTAAATCATGATCCCTCCCGGCTTTAGGAGTTCCCAACTGTCTTGCAGGATTTTAGATTGCCTTTCGGCGTTGATTTTAACGAGATCTGGGTTCCAGGCTTTTCTTGCTGCCTCGCTTTTTCGAAACA
>SLKL01000455.1 GCA_007134625.1 Saprospiraceae bacterium | reverse complement strand
GGATACATCCCGAAAATAAGGCGGTTTTCCAGGTCTCCCCTTGCCTCAATAAAATTGCTGTGGTCCATATACTCCTTCCAGCTGATAGGGAACAAAGAAAATTCCCATTTTCTGCCGGTCAAGGGTTCTTTCATTCTCGAGTTCAGATCAATAGCTGATGAGCCGGATAACAACACCTTTACCCCTTTTATCTGATCGTAAATTATTTTTACCCCCAATTCAATAGAATCAATTCTCTGTGCCTCATCAATGAATACAGTTTTATGCCTGCCGATGATGTTTTCCCACTTTTTCTTTGAAATATTGGTCAAACTCTCGCGAGTAGCTGCATCATCTCCGTTGAGAAAGAGATAGTCCCCTTTATCAGTACATATCTTGTGCAATAGGGTGGTTTTCCCAACCTGCCTTGGTCCGGTAATCAACAGAATCCTGTCGTCATTCCATCGTTTTTCTATCTGATCCCTCAATAATCGCTCAATGTACATACCCATATTTTCCTCAAAAATACATGAATTCTACATATTTAGCAAAAAATGTAGATTGTAATCGAAAAATTTAGGTGAATTTGTGGATTTGAGTTGATTGACCACGGAGAGAATTTATCAAGCCAAAGGCATGATGGAGTGAATTTACCAAGCCGCAGGCATGGCAGAGAGAATTTGTTAAGGCAAAGGCATGATGAAGGATTGACCCACAACATCTTCCAATTATATCGCGTAATTAGAATTTATTGCTATTTATTTGGTGGGTAGTGTTCAGCCACCTGATATTATCACCTACTCCTTACCCGATATCGGATTAACTGTTATCCGCCCACCTAAAGCCTTTAAAACTTTCATTATTGTAGAAAACTGGGGTTTAGCTCCGGCATTTAAAGCCTTATACAAACTAGGTCTGCTCAATCCTGACTCTTTTGCTATTTTTGTCATACCAATAGCTTTAGCCACATTACCTATTGCAATGATTAAGTCTTCTTCATTCCCGTTTTCTAATATTTCATTCAGGTATTCAGCAATCATTTCGTTACTATCTAAATAGTCTGTTATGTCAAATCTTGAAGTTGTTTCCATTTTACCCTAATTTACATCTTGCAAAGTACTTCTTTTTTTAATAATCAACAAAAATTCCGCATTCACTGCGTATATAACAAAATGCAGGTTCATGTTTTTTTAACATTAAGAAATTAAGGATCATTTAGAGGATTAAGATGAGAGACTTGAACCTCGTATCTTGAACCTCGTATCTTGAACCTCATACCTGTCAACTTCCCACTCACCTCAACCGCTCCTCCGTAACCTTCCCGGACTTAAATCTATCCTTTAGTGTGTTTATAAAGGACTCATCAGCATCAAGATGAAACATAAACCGGCCATTCACCAGTACATATTCCGGGTTGAATTCCTGAAAAATGATTTTTCTGTGGAAATCTTCCACCTGGTCTAGGTGGATGGCTTTTCTGTTTTCATTAACCATTTCAATTCTCTCAACCGGAATTTCTAATAAGTAAAGCTGATCACCCAAACGCAATTGATAACTCAAGCCGAGGGGATCATCACTTTCGGACCCATCGCATGGATTGTTATAAACATAATCTAAAATAAACGCAAGCACCTGAGGGTGTACCCTACCAATTTGATCTTTTAAAATGTCAATCACCTCGGGTCTGCACCATTGTTGATTGTGCGTGATAATTAATTCATAAGGCGGAAAATAATGTCGTCTGATATTACAAAATTCATATTCTCGTGGCACCCCATTTTCATTAAAATAGTCAATCAATTGTTCAAGAATTAGCGAATCCAGAAGTGCTATTTCATCCCCACAGAAATGATAAAATCCGTTTCCATATTTTTCTCTGCATGCTTTCCTTATGCTTTGATCTAACATATGAAGCCGCTCAAAAAAACTGCAAACCGGCGCATTGTGATCCAACTCCCTTTTTTGATCAAAAAATTCTTTCACAATGGGATGAAATTTGGAGGCCTTTAAATTTTCATAGCCCACTGTTTGGAAAAGGGAACTATCCACATCGTAATCATGCAGATGCAATATAAAGCGTTTAAAATAATGGGTGTCATCATTCTGATAAGCCAACATCAGCGCATTGTGGATATCTTTGAAAAAAATGATATTCTCCTCCCTGTCTGAAGTGAAAGCAGCATTATATAGCTTGAGACTTTTCTCGTGCTCGCCATCCATCAGATGATTTTCAGCGGCATAAATCTGTTCAAAATAATTCCCTACTGCACAGTTGTCATCTTTTATATAATTAGACTGCCCACTCAACACCCCAGACAAGAAGACAAGCCGCACTACAAAAAATATTACTCTTTTTTCCATAGCTATTGTAAATGTTTGCACCAAGCTATTAAAAGTTATTGACACAAACTCTTTCAAAAATTATGTTTATTGGAATATTAACTTTCTATTAGAAGCTTATTTTTTAGGAAAGCTTAAAAGATGAGTCGGATCGGGGAAATCCTTTTTCTATAACAAATTGCATAAATTCACCTATATTTAGCTTAAGAAACAGCATTTGTTGAAATTCCTAAAAGTTTTAGTTTTCACTAAGTTTTAGGAATTTTGTATATCTTTGTATTATGCAAGAAATAGCACGAAAGCGATACTTAAACACTTTAAGTGTTCTCAAAGACAAGAATTTGATTAAGGTGGCAACAGGCGTTAGGCGCTGCGGAAAGTCAACTTTAATGACTCAATTTCAAGATTTATTGCGTAAAGAAAATCCCAAGGTTCCCATTTTATCAATTAATATGGATATACCAGAATTTAGGTTTTTAGCTGAGAGAAATTGGAAAGAGATTTACGAATACATCATAAGGCATCTAAAAAAAAATGTAATAAATTATGTATTCATAGATGAAGTCCAGAATGTACCGGAATTTGAAAAGCTATTAGAAGGTTTATTTGTTCATAAAAACATAGATTTGTATGTTACCGGCTCTAATGCATTTCTATTAAGCAGCGAATTGGCCACTTTGCTAACAGGTAGAGCTTATGAAATAAACGTATTGCCATTTTCATTTGCTGAATATTTAGAATTTACAGGTGAAGCCACAAATCCTGATCGAGCGTTTGCTGCATATGTACAGACAGGTGGTTTTCCTGAGGCCGTAAGACTTTCAGCAGACGGAGACCATTTTGCGATTGAATACTTACAAACAGTTTTCAAAAATATTTATGAAAATGACATTTCTAAACGATATACTATTTACGCTGAGGAATCTTATCAAGAAGTAGTAAACTTTCTAATTGATTCAGTTGGTTCACGTGTTTCGGTTGGAAATATTGCAAAAGTTTTAACTGCTAATAAAAAGAAAATTGACAACAAAACGGTATCAAAATACATCGACACATTGGTGGAGGCCTATTTGTTTTATAAAGTAAACCGTTATGACATTAAAGGCAAACAGCATTTAGCAACACAAGAAAAGTACTATTTGGTAGATTTAGGTCTGCGTAGCGCATTACTTGGAAAAGAATTGAAAAGCGATGCGGGACATCTGCTTGAAAACATCGTGTATCTTGAATTAAAACGAAGAAATAATCAAGTTTGGATTGGGAAAGCCAATAACCTGGAAGTTGATTTTGTTGTTCGCGACAATGATGGCTATACGCAGTATATACAAGTCGCTCAGACAGTACAAAACGCATCTACATTGGAAAGAGAATTAGCTTCTTTAAACAGCATCAAAGACCATCATGAAAAACTACTCATCACGATGGACTACGACACGGGAACCTTTAACGGAATAAAAAAAATAAACGCAATAGATTGGCTAACGAAATAGCTGAAAAAGAAGGGCTTTATCTTACTGAGGAAGCAAATTACAGCTAAGAAGTGGAAGTAACTTTATAATTGAAAGAAGAATGAGTGAAATGAGTAATGAAATCACACAACATAATGACTGAGTCCGCTCCGAAACCCCTTTCTATAACAAATTGCTGCAATCCCCAACTCGTTGGGGAGGAATTTTTCGCTCATTTTCATGACGAAAAAGGTTCTCGGACTGGACTCGTAAATGTTTGCACCAAGCTATTAAAAGTTATTGACACAAACTCTTTCAAAAATTATGTTTATTGGAATATTAACTTTCTGTTAGAAGCTTATTTTTTAGGAAAGCTTAAAAGATGAGTTAAAACAATAAAAACCAAACCTTTAGCCTTAAGCTTTTAGCTTAATACCTCATAAGCATCGATTGGCCTCCTCTTGTTTTTTAAACTTAGTTTTCCTACATGTTTGCAGGTGAAGGACTCCTTAACCTTTTCGTAGCAGCTGTCGTTTATCAGGATTTGGCTTT
>SLKL01000157.1 GCA_007134625.1 Saprospiraceae bacterium | reverse complement strand
TTCAGAGTGACGAAAAATATCGTTTGATTCCTGATATTTCTTCTGATCCTGAGCACATTGTCCAAAATGAGGTGGTGGAAATAGTACCATTAAATTCATCAGGCATGACATTGGGCTACCGGTTGAATAACCTTCCTTTTTCTGCTTCATTGGGCATGTTCAGTAGTTCGGCAGTTGCAGTAAATAGTGAAGGTTTAGTAATTGGAGACTCCAGATTTTATACCTTTTATCCGACCATATCCTGGCGACCATTTGACAACTTTAACTCCTTAAATATTGACCTTGGTTTCAGGCATACAATGGGGATTATTGAGTCGGTTTCTAGTTCTCCTCAGAAAGCTGAGATTTCTGACCTTCCCCTTGGACTGAGTTTTGATCACGAATTCGGAAGTACTAACAAACTTCGGGTTTATGGTCAATGGGTTTTCAATTTTGATGATCACAGGAGTTCATACCCTGAGTATGGCATTCAATTTTCAGCAGAAATTAGGTAAAAAAGCCTGAATAGAATTAGTTTTGCCCTTAAAAACAGGGTGAGCCAAAGAGGAAAAAATACATATGACGCAGCTTTTATCGGTGGAGGAGCTGCGTCTTTTTTTGCAGCTATACAGTATGCAGACCTCATACCTCAAGCCCGTTGTGTGATCCTTGAAAAAGGAAAAAACATCCTGAATAAAGTGCGTATTTCCGGAGGTGGTCGATGCAATGTGACCAATACCATCAGCCTGCCTGCCGATCTGATAAAAAACTATCCGCGGGGCGAAAAAGAACTTCTGGGGCCATTCCACCAATTCAGTTCTCAGGATACTGTCGAATGGTTTGAGTCGCGAGGGGTCAAACTAAAAACAGAAGCCGATGGTCGGATTTTTCCGGTATCAGATTCATCCTCCTCCATCATCGAATGCCTGATGAATGAAGTTCGTAAAAAAGATATAGCCATTGTCACCGGAGAAAATATCACTGACATTTCTTTTTCTGATGAAAAAAGATGGGAACTGAAGGGCAGTAATCAAAATTTCAGTAGTAAATTGCTTTTTCTTGGAAGTGGCAGCAGTCCTGCCATGTGGAAAATGCTGCAAAGCCAACTCGGCTTAAAAATTATCCCACCGGTTCCATCGCTTTTTACATTCAATATCAAAGACTCCCGCATCAAAGGATTGGCAGGTATCAGTCTGAAAACGGCTGAGGTTTCTATCAGAGACAGCAAATTAAAAAGTTATGGACCCCTACTCATCACGCATTGGGGTATGAGTGGGCCCGCTATCCTGAAACTGTCCGCCTGGGGGGCTCGGGAATTGGCTGAGAAAAAATACCAATTTGAAATCGCAGTCAATTGGATAGCAGATTTTTTACCACAGGAATTTATCACAGGCAATCGAAAAAGACATCCTGCAGCCTTGGTCATCAATCACAAACCGGAGGAAATACCGTCTCGTTTGTGGAAGAGTTTATTCCATCACAGCGGAATAGATGAAAAAAAGAAATGGGCAGATCTGAATAAGACCGAAATGCTGAAACTGGAACAAATGCTGTGCGAATCGATATTTAAAGTGAATGGCAAAAGCACCTTCAAAGAAGAATTTGTGACTGCCGGAGGAATTGATTTAAAGGAGGTGGACCTGAGGAAATTTTCACTGAAAAAGCATTCTACTCTATTTCTGGCAGGCGAGGTGCTGAATATAGACGCGATAACGGGTGGATTTAACTTTCAGGCGGCCTGGACGGGTGGATGGATTGCAGGAACCAATATGGCGTATTTGGGACATTAATTTAAAATGAAGTAACTATTTTAGGATGGACCCTGAAAGGGTTATATATTAATAAGCACGGGTACGTCCCGTGGTTATTAATCTGAAAATCTCACAAATTTTGGCGGGATTTTTGCAATATAAAAGCAAAAATCGTGACAAATCTCGATTAAGCCAAAGGCATGAATTTATGCGATATCTAAGTTCATAAATAGTTATAAAAGAAGTAAAATGAATCCGGACAAAACAGACATCCTCAAAAAACTCTATGCCTACTGTGCTTATCAGGACAGGTCACCCAAACAAATTGAAGATAAACTCACTAAGTTAAAGGCAGACAAGATGGACTGGCCGGATTATTTAGAGCATTTGAAGGCGGAAAAGTTTTTGGATGAAAAGCGATTTGCAGTAGCTGCCGCAAGAGGACGATTTTATCAAAAGAAGTGGGGAAAACTGAAAATCATGCAATTGCTCAGGGAACACCAAATCAATGAGCAGATTATTCAACAGACCTTGACTGAGATTCCTGAAGAGGACTATCTCGCTACCATTCAAAGTCTGATTTTAGAAAAACAAAACCGCCTAAAGGAGCCTGACCCCATCAAAGCTCGTCATAAGACGTATCAGTTTTTACTTTCTAAGGGGTATGAACCGGAGTACGTTTTGCCTGTATTGAAAAGGGAATTTTTTGGATAGGGTAGGTTTATGGGAAAGATTTATTGGTAGGTTGAAAATTCAGCGTATGTTAAATTGTCGCCGAAAACAAAAAATTAATAGCTTATTTTATTATCAGTACTTGGCAAAGTAATTTTTAAACTCTATATTTACAACTTCAGCTTAAGAAAGCTATAGTTGTGATTGATTGAAATTTAGGTTTGAGTAATTCAATTTTTTTGCCTCTTACATTATTATATCAGTTTTCTTTAGCCAAGATTTTATAATCAAACTCACAAATTATGTTGTAACATCCATACCTGACTTATTATGTATCTTAAGAGTTTTGGAGTTGGGAATCAATAATTCATGTTTCTATGGAAAAATTTTGAGAAGTGAGAAGATAATTATTTTGCCATGAAAAAACAGTTTTTAATTTGTATGATAGCTTTAATGTGCTCTCTGACAGTATATGGACAAGAGGGGTTTAATAATGTCTATGGCGAGGACTGGGTCGGAGGTGTCTTTAATGCGCTTGAACTCAAAGGAGATACCGTCTATGCTTTCGGCACAGCTGTTGAAGAAAACGAGCCTTATTGGGGACTTTTGGTTGCAAGAATGGATACTTCCGGAAATTTGATTGATTACCACATCCATTATGATGAAGAGGGTAACGAATTTACAGGAAACCTTACCGGAAGAAGTGTTACTAAACTATCAGATGGGTCCGGTTTTGCTATGGCAGGACGTTTGTTTTATCAGACGGAAAATTACTTTCTCAAGTTGGATAATAAAGGTCAAATTACCCACTTTAAGAGATATAGTCAAGATCAACCGGAGTTTGGTTTCACCACTTTCCATCAAATTTTAGAAATAGAAGATGGATTTTTAATTTTAGGATCTCGTACTTTGGTGAGTATTAACAAGCTACACATGTTTGTGATGAGAATTGATCGGGAAGGAGAAAAGTTGTGGGAAAAAGGGTTTATGGCAGAAGGTGACAGACGCTTTTCTGGAACCATAGTTGTCAAAGAATCAGGTAATTTTTTATTAAATGGTAGAACTTCATCTTTTTTTAATGTACCACCCCATTTGCAGTATTATACAAGTCTATTGATTACTTTTGATAAAGATGGTGAAGAATTGGGGAGATTTGAATCTGAACCGACTACTGAAGAACTTGGAGCTGGATTAATCTTTTTTGCACCCAATGGGAATATTATATACCCAACCGGAAAGAGGATTTATAATGCTGAATTAAATTCCTACACAAGTCAATCACTAATTGTAATTAGGGATTCGGAATTTAATTTGATTGAAAGAAAATACTATTACCCGGATGATGGAAGAAATAATCAATTTTATGGTTTATTAGATTTGGGGGATGGGGGATGGTTGGGCTTTGGGGTAAAACCTTATAAATATCCTACATCACCTCATGGTGGTAAATACAATGCGACTACGGGATGGCTTTTGCGTGTGGATGAGGACATAGAGACGGTTTGGTCCAGAGTAGATACTGCAAGATGGAGTCCTAATTTAGGATCAGAAAATTTCCTATATGACGCAGTGTTGCTTCCAAGTGGGTCTATAATTGCCGGTGGTTATAACAGAGATAGGGAATCATTCAGGGACTATCCCTGGCTGATAAAAGTGGGTAAAGATGGTTGTATGTATGCTGATGACTGTGGGACTTTTATCACCAATTTAGAAGAAATAATTCAGGAAATGGAAATCTCCATCTACCCCAATCCCACCACAGATAAGGTAAATATCCTGATTGAGGAAGAAATTCCCGATAAGGACATAAGAGTGCAAGTCTATAACATGGTCGGCAAGTTAGTTTACTCCGCAGTTCACCAAACAAAAGATATTCAATTAGATATAGGTTCCTTGTCGAGTGCCCCCTATAATCTCA
>SLKL01000346.1 GCA_007134625.1 Saprospiraceae bacterium | reverse complement strand
TAGCATTTCCAATTCGGAAGAAAAATCAATTAGATTCTGCTGATCTATGAAGTTTAAACCGAGGCTTTCAGTTAAGTTTTTCACTTTTTCTAGATTCTTTTTTTCTTTGTCCAAATTCCTGCTAATGCAATATATTTTATCATCTATTTCCTCGGTTAATTTTTCAAATCCATTGGCAGCGGGCAGTAATCGGGTAAAAGCTTCAGTAGGATTCAAGTGACATTCACCATTAAAACCATTATCACCATCGGGAACAATTTTAACTAATAGTTTACCATCGGATTTTATAACCGGCAGTTCACCCATCAATTCTTCAGGAATATCACCTGATAATTTAATAATGTTTTGAGCTTTACTAAGCCAATCTACCAACTTAGAAAAACCTTCCGGAGGAAATATCCCATTGATAGAGTTAATAACACTTCCTATATCATAAACCCGGTCTTCAAATTTCGTGACTTCTATCTGATTGTAACTAACATGTTTACAAAAAATTGATGCTTTAGTCTTGGGTTTTAGATTTAGCTTGTAAGCTCCATTTTTCTTTCTTTCCAGATGAATGCTCGGTTGTACTAATTTTATTTGAAGGGGAGTTTGAGTTTTATCATCAACGTACACATTTTCCCTTCCAACTAATGCTACTAAACCTTCGCCAAAACTAATATAATATTGATTGTAGTACCATGAACTTGGTCTTATAAACTGAGCCAATTTTGCATCTTCAGGATTTGTAAAGACAAAATCACCAGCATTGATTTTAGAAAGACTTATAGGTCGTCCTTTAGACCATTTTCCTGACTTCAATCTTTTCTGTTCAACCGGATTTATCTCTTCATTATTAAAGTTTACACGCCAAATGATCCGCGTTTCAGATTGACTATCAGAATGTTTACCTAAAGATTGCTCAAGTGCATCTAACCAAATTTCCCACTTGGGTTTTACTGCATACCCTTGAGGTATAGGCAGAGTAAAAACTGGGGCATCCAGGGGTAAATTAATTTCATCCTGATCGAAAAAATCATTTTCTTCGAATTCATTTACCCACCAATATTGTTTCCAAATCCGAAAGTATTCAAAACGATCATAGATTCCATCGTATATATCTACTCCATAAATATGATCAAGAACCAGATATCTTTTTACCCAATTGATAAAAAGCATAGACAGAGGACAGACTTCATAATCTTCAAAATTCAGTTTAAATTTTCTATCCACTAGTTTGGGTAATATTTTTCGAATTCTACCAAAAACTCCTTCATAAATACCACAATCTTTAAGCTTGATTCTTTTGAATTTTTTTACAAAATCCTTTTCATGATTCACCAAAAGACTGAAACCGTAAACCAATCCAAAAGGCGATGCGAAAGGAATGGATCTTTTTCCAATAGCTTTTCTCCACAGCTTGAATCCACTTTCGAATAGCGAATCTGCCTTTGAGTAATCCCCCTCAAAACACAAAAGAACTGCCTGGGTGACTTGTCGATGATGTTCAAACATTCTGGGAAGTAAATCCTGCATTACCTTGTCATCGGCCTTAACTAATGCATGTTGGGCCAGGTAAAAATATAAATCATGGGCATCCTTATGCTCTTTATTTCTTGCCAGTTTAACTGTATATTCCCAAAACCACTCCGGAATAGGATCACCATTTAGCAATGTTCCGTAAAAATATGATGATAGAAAATTAAGCCGATTTTCTGTGTCTATCATTTCTACACACTCTATAGGTGGAGGGTATTTTATTATATTCCGTACTAAATGGTTAACCTTCTCTTCAGTAGAATCGAAGTACAATTTAGAAAAATATTCGCTCCAATTGCTGAAAATAGATTCGGCAGCTTTAAGCGAGCGCATAAAATACGAATAGGGAAAATAATAGCTGGTAAAGCTAGAAACGTGGTTGTAGTTCTTATAAAAGAAATCACCAAAAACCTTATAGTCCTCATCCATAACTATGGGACACAAGAGGTTAAATAAATATTTTTCCTCTACGGGCTTTCTGGACATTGTACTGGTATTAAAACCCATTATTGTACAAATTTCCTTACCAGTTGCAGAAATATTTAGTTCATCCTTGGGTTTACCAGCCTTTAATTTAGTTTTTACCTCATTCCAAACAGCTTTTAACTCAGGTCTTCTTACGTGCCCACTAGTAATCATCGTGCTAATAAGAAAAGCTTTCTGTTCTTTTGATAGCTTTTTATAATTCTTCCAGATATTATTCAAGTGTACTTCTTCCATGGATTTTTTCCGCTTAATTCTAACAATAGGACAAAAATATATATTTAAACTACAAATATGATCTTTTAAAAAAATAGTTTGATGAAATATTTTTTAAACCACCAAAAACGTAAAAAAACACATCTCAATAAAAGCAGCTAATACAAAAGCTTTTTTAATATTGCATAGTATTGTTTTTTTACTTCATCCATTATGTCCAAGGAATACAACATATTGATTGAAAAGTGCATCAAAGGAGATAAGGTATCTCAAAAGCATTTTTTTGAACAATATGGACCCTATATAAAAGGTGTTATCTGGAGGTATTTTAAGGACAATGGCATGGTTGAAGATATTTTCATAAAAGCCATGTATAAGATTCTCACTAATCTGAACAGCCTGGAAGATCATCAGAAACTAATGGGATGGATGAAGAGAATAGCGGTCAATGAAAGTTTGATGGAATTGAGAAAAAATAAACATCAGTATGAAGAGCCCTTGAGCGAAGTCGCTTATCAGATAGCGGATCACGATCAGTACAATCTGGATATGGACAAAATAAAAAGGGCACTCGATCAGCTACCCGATGGATATCGCACAGTATTCAATCTATATGAAGTAGATGGATACAAGCACAGGGAAATTGCAGAAATACTTGATATTTCTATCAATACTTCAAAATCACAATTGATCATGGCAAAGAAAAAATTGAGAGAATTATTAACAAATATGGGGTTTGCCCCTGAATGATTTTTAATTAAAATCTATAATAAGAAAAACAAGTCAATGGACAACTTAAAAAAACAACTCGAAAATCACAGAATCCCGGTCACTAAGAATGAATGGAATCGTCTGGAAAAAAAACTCGATGGATCGGATCAGGGATTCAAAACTAATGAAACATCTTACGGTAGAAAGTGGATGGCAGTAGCCGCTACTCTGCTATTACTAGTATCTGCATATCTCGTTTTTCAGTGGCCATCCGAAAATGGGATTGAGATGGTAGAGATTATAGATGCCAACCAACCTCAGCCTGAAGTAAAATTGGCATCCGCAGACATGAATGTACTTGCTCATAGAAAAAGCATATCAGAAGAATCTACTTTATCCGGTGACTCTAAAAGGGGGTTGATACCTTATTTGGCAAGTCTCCCAAATGGGGAGAAATGGCTGGTTCAACTAAGCTTGATTAGAGACACAGAAAAGTGTATTGCAGAGATTCACTCAATTAATGACAGACCATTCCCGGTAAACATGAGAGCGGGCGATGATAAATGTCTGGTTTTTTCATCAGATAAAAATAATGCTAGTTTGAAGCTTATGGATGAAGGTGAAAAACCGGTTTTGCTGCTTGTACTCAACCAAATGGATAATGGTCAGACTTTCAAGGAAATAGAACTTGAACTAAGGCCGGTTTTGTAAAAGATAGATTTTATAATTTTAATGGAATACATTCCTTTTCCGGAAAGAAAAGCTGTTGTAAAAATATCCATAGTAAAGAGGAAAAAGCAATTTTCGCAAAAAACCAACAGGCCTGATTAAAACTTTAGAGGGAATGGCTATGGCTCCAAGATCAGCTTTGACAATACTTGCAGTTCTTCCCAAAACAAGTGATTTGCTTCCTGTTTCAATAGTTTTTTCAATCAGATCAATCAAAATAAATTTATAAAGCTCATAATCAAACAAGTAATCTTTGTTGTACCCCAAAAAATGACCCTCAGTTACCCCATCATAATTAAACCAGCTGTAAAATGCAATTAATTTTCCATTATGAAACACTCCATTGATGTGATAATCCAAATCATTCATCTGCATCAATTCTATAAAGAAACTAGCTTCCGGCTCCAACAAAGTATAACTTGAGGAGTCAAGGACAGACTTGAATAAGCTCATTATCTCGTCGCTATACACCCTGACATCATCAAGATTAAATTTACGCACTTGAAATATCTCAGACTTACTGTTTACAGATCGGATTTTCTTTTTGTACCTGCTCCTCAATGCATTGAAGTAGTCATCAAAATTCTTCCAATATTCTCCTAACTCCAATGTCATTATCGGGTATATATCTGTTGATCTCCAATGCTTGATTTGACCGAAC
>SLKL01000103.1 GCA_007134625.1 Saprospiraceae bacterium | reverse complement strand
CTCCAGGCTATGGTTAATAAAATTTTCATAATGCTTTTTTTCCTTTTTTTTTAAAAAATCAGGTTCTGGAAGCCTTAATTACATCCAGACTAAAAATCTTGTAAATGGGGTAAATCGATATGACCATGGCAATAATAAAAACTATTATACCCTGAGTGTAAAACTGATCGGGTGCAAAAGACATGGGTAATACAGGTTCCCATCCCATGTCCATGACTGTTTCAGCAATTTGCCCGGTCAACTCGATGGGATTGAGGTAAAAGTAGTAAAGCAACAGCCAGGCTCCGGCGGCACCGACTAAAACCCCTAATACACTCATTACTAATACCTCAAGAAATAGAGTAAGCGCCAATCGTCCTCTCCCCATACCCACTGAAATGAGTATTCCAAATTCTTTAATCCGTTCAAGGGTCATGGTAAGGATGGTGCCAAAAAATCCAAATGCAATAACAATATAGAGTATATAAGACATCAGATAAGCTCCTACGAGATCGAATTCCAACAATTCAAGTAATTCAGGGATCAATTCAGGCCAGGTGAAAACTGCTAATTCGTCATCGCTTATTCCATTTTTCAATGCATCTGCAACCGACTGGGTGTGGCGATCCGTTTCAAGGCCAATCAAAACTGATGAAACCATTTGATCAGCTGACAATAATTCCTGAGCCACGGCTAATGGCATGTATATGGTTTGCGAATTCATATCGGGTAAGGGGTGATCAATAATTCCACTAACGGCAAAAAGACCACTTGCTGACATGGCGAACCTTCCCTGACCGATAAGCGCAAGTGTGTCACCAATGCCAATATTGGTTCGCTCTGCAAAGCCTGCGGAAATAACCACGGCATATTCATCTTGCTGAAAGAATTCACCCTTTGCCAGCCTGTCTTTCAATTGGTTGAAATCCTGTTCTTTTTCCACATCGACTCCAAAAACCAATGCTCCACGCGTCGAACCATCTATAGCAGCAAGCATAAAGGTCTCAATTCTGGGTAATACCCATTGGATGCGGTCATCAATTTCGAGCCATTCTTTTTCTAAATTTTCATCGAAGAAAAACGAGTTGTCCAAAGAGGGTTCGTCCTGAAACCGGTAATCCTGTATTTGTACAAAACCTGTTTGCAAGTGGGTCATGTTTTCAATGATCAATTCATGAGAACCTCGATTTAAGGATTGCATTAAGACTGAGACAATCACGGCAAAAACCAAGGCTGAAATGGTTATCAGGGTTCTTCGCTTATTCCGCCAGATGCTCCTCCAGGCTAATTTTAAGTAGATAGTCATAATTCAAATTGATTTGACTGACAAAAGCTTTTTTGAGCAGAAATCTATCTTCCTGCGCGCTGCATATTGTCCTGAGTAAAAAATGATTCACTGATATCAATATCAAACTCCATCTTATTGTATTCCAGAATAGTAGAATGTCCTGACTTGTCCACAGGACGCACGGTAATCCGGGAAGGTATTTCCCTCCCATCCATGTTTTTTATGTTGTCTAACTTTATCTCATTGATCAAGTCACCGCGTTGATCGTATTGTTCCATTCTCAACTGCAGGTAAGTGTCTTTAGTCACCCACATTAGCACCTTCCCCCATACGATGGGACTTTCGGGTTTGGGAATCAACTCAATGACATAGCATTCATGCCCTTCGTATGTTTCTGTACGCAGGATTTGATGCTCGTAATCATCCAGTATATCAGAGTCCCTTACCAGATCGTCATTGGTAAAATCCGAACCCATCCAGGACTGCGACATCATGGATGAGGGCATACGGGTAGTCCGATCAATCCTCGGGTCATAACTCCAGATGTTATTTTGACGCATCAAAAAAGCTGAACCGCGGTCCCTCGCAGGTGCTGTAATGAGAATCAAACTGTAGTCTCTTCCCATCATCCACGATCTTACGCTCACTTCCCGTTCAAATCTCGGCCTGACTATAGTCATAGTCATTTCCGCATAATTGGATTCTCCCCTCATGACATCCTCCATCCTTTCGAGCACCTCGGCAGCAGTCTGCGATGAAATACAAATTGGCATCATAAATGCACAAATGAGAAAAACAGGTACTATTGCAATTGTCTTCATTTTTAAATTTTTGGTTTATTATAATTTTCCAACATAGCCGGGAATTCCTGCAGTAACCAATCGTAAAAGTGTGTAATACCCTTTAAAAATCTTTGGGTATTTTCATTTTCATCTGAGCTTAATTCCACTCCTTTTTTCATAATATCCCTGAAAGCCTCTATTGACTTCATCCGCTCCATCATCATTGTCTTCATGTCCAATGCACCCAGTTGGTAATAGCTTTTCCGCTGACCGGGCTTACGGTATCTGTAAATAAAACCAATCTTCTCCAATGTCCTGAGATTGTTGGAGACAGAGGCCTTGCTTACATTTAATTGCTCCACCAACTCATCAAATTCCAGTTCGTCACGCTCGGAAAAGATAAAGTAGGCTATGATTACTCCAGATATTTTACTCAGTCCCAAACTGTCTAGATTCCGCGCAAGCTCTTCCACGAATTTTAGTTGTTCCTTATTCAGGTCTTTAATCATTTTTTTCGGGATTTTTAGTTTAGTTTACTTTAAATTAAACTAACTTTCTGGCACAAAAGTATGCACCGTGTGTAATTTAAAAGATGATAAAAATCATTTTCGGAGATGATAATTGATGTTTAATGTTTAATGTGTAAAGGTGTAAAAGTGTAAAAGTGGAAAAGTGGAAAAGTGGAAAGGTGGAAAGGTGAATTTTTGAGTTATGAGTTTTTTTAGTTTTTAGTGGGAACTTCCTACTTCCATCTTCCCACTCCCAACAATTTTCAATTTTCCATTATTCTCGTCAATCCACTATATTTTATTCCGTCTCGTCAACGAGATTGACGAGACGAGACAGGTATTTTTTAGTTATACTTCCCCTGTTCGATTAAAAACCCTTTAAACCTTACACGTTTAACTTTAAACGAACTTCCTACTTCCCTCTCCCTACTTCCTTCTCCATTCCATAAAACTCAATCGCCTTCTGCTTCAATGGATTGGCACTCCACTCACTCCACTCTCCGGTGTAGGGATTGTAGCCGCACTTAAGGGGTTTGCTGAGGATGTCGTCGGGGTCTTCGACATAGGCGCGGCAGTCTGTGCAGATATATCGGAACTCGCAATCTTTGCAGCCATGGATTTTGTCTTTATTGATATCCCAGTACTTTTTGAAGCCGGGTTTTTCCAGTGCCTCAGCCAGCCCTGAGGAGATCCAAAGTTGAAATTCACATTGAATAGAATTAAAATGAGGACTTTAAAACCGAGCAAAGGGTACATTGCTCTGATAGCCATATGTATAATTATTTGGCAACTTTTGTCCAATTGGCCAATTTACTAATATATCTCTGGCTAAGGAGAGCAAAAAATTGGTTCATCAGACACATCCCGGTGGAATTAAAAAATTCACAAGCCTGGATGACATCTCTGACACCAAAATTTCTCGCCTAGACCACATAAGTTTTTTAGAAGACCCTAAATTCGTGTGACAATTTGACCGGAATTGCTGGCACAATGGCAACTGGTATAAGAACCTAAATTCCACATTAACTGGCTGTATTAACAAAATACTAGTGGATTACATCCCGATTGTGATTAGATCGAATGGGCTGGCAGGAGCACTATCCTTCTTTTGACTTATGGTAAAATTCATATAACTCATACCCACCTACTACAATCCAAAGCCCTAACCCATAAGGAATAGAAGTAGTAAATGCTTCAAATAAAGCATCTGGAAATATGTTTTCATAATTATACTCATGTGAAATTTTTAAAAGAAATAAAATAAAAAACACCAAAATAGAAAGTAAGCCCATAATTATAATGCGCAACAACAACTCCTTTTTCATGATTTTAGCTATTTAATGGTAGTAGATAATCGTTTACAAGTGCTAGCAACAAAGGTATTTTTTTTTGAATATTGGTAAGCATAATGAAGAGAAATTTTCATGAGATTTTTATTTGTAAAATTGTTCGGTCATGTCTAGGATGATACCTTTATTATTGAGCGGACTACAATTGCGGTAGTGATGACCTTGTTCTGGAATATTTCATTCAATTGATCAAACCAAGGTTGATGACATCTTCTTTTTGGACTCCTTTTGAAGGGCTTATTCGATGGCCGGCACCACTGTGTCATAATTCATGGCCGTCTCAGCCAGGCAAATGAAGGGTTTTTGCGACCTTAGGTACGCCATGAGGTGTACGTCTATTTATAAATTTAAACCCGATATCATGAAAGGGATATACAGTCCAATTTGTCGTTCAGACTGAAGCAGCCGGGAGGCGGTTGGAGGAAACGAAGGCTG
>SLKL01000243.1 GCA_007134625.1 Saprospiraceae bacterium | reverse complement strand
TTAATCGAGATGGTTTTTTTGAACAAACTTGTAGTTTTGGTCCCGAAGCCGGAAACCGATTGATATACAGATTGGAAAAAAGTAAAAATCTGGTAAAGCCGGATGCCCGAATGGTAAATGGCAATATCACTGTTTTTTTACCGGAAAAAGATGCTACTCATTGGGCAGGGAGTGATGAGGTTGGGATTGACTATACCAAGTATCAGGACAGAGTTGAAGAATTAAGAATACTGGTAGAAAAGGATTTCCAATGTCTGAAACCCAGGCTTGAGGAAGATGAAAGCGATAATTTCCCCAACCCTCAGGCTTTGAGTTAAATTATGGAAAACAATCCGGCAGCGTCTAAAAGGAATGTAGTCTTTTACCGAAATACAGAAAAAGCCAGGGAGTATAAGGACTACCTGACGAGTGAGGAACCTTTGGCTATTGTCATTTCGTATTATGATAATTCTAAAACCCTGCACAACTTCCCCTTGTCTATCACTATGCGCACACCGGGCAATGATGAAGAACTTTGCCGGGGTTTTCTGTTGTCTGAGGGAATAATTGATTCAAATGAACAGATTAAAAGTATAAGCGTCAAAACCGATTCTGAGAATTCATTATTGAAAGACCAAAGCCTGCGTGTCACACTTAAAGAAAACTGCTTTTTTCAGCCTGAAAAATTCAGCCGAAATTTTTACAGTAGCAGTAGTTGTGGTGTCTGTGGAAAAAACTCAATCGATCAATTGGAAAGGCAGATTAAAACAATTCTTCCGGAAGCCAGACCACAAATTAGCAGAGAAAAAGTTTTTTCAATTAATCAGATCATGAAGAAAGAGCAAAGAACCTTTCATAAAACAGGTGGCATACACGGAACAGCTGTCTTCAATGAAAAACTTGAACTCGAGTGTATTATGGAAGATGTCGGAAGACATAACGCTATGGACAAAGTGATTGGAAACTTAATGATTGAGGATATGCTTCCTGCAAAAAATAAAATTGTTTCAGTAAGTGGAAGAGCAGGATTTGAACTGGTTCAGAAGGCTTTAATAGCAGGTTTTGGAATCATGACAGCTGTTGGGGCTCCATCTGATCTTGCCGTAGATTTAGCACATACTTATGGAATGACTCTAATAGGTTTTTTAAAAGATGACCAATTTAATGTATATTCACACCCGCAAAGAATTGTAGGTTAATCAAATTCAATGAAAGAGAATACAGACGACCAAAAGGAAATCCAATTTGAAGCTAAGGAGGATTTTACCGGACTAAGAACAGGGAAAAGAAAAAAAACATCAGCCGGCATACCGGGAGTTTTAACTGCAATGAAGCACGCCATAAAGTATATGCCCTTTCTAAGTATTTTTAAGGCATCCCAAAAATTAAACCAAAAAGGAGGCTTTGATTGCCCGGGTTGCGCATGGCCTGATCCGGATGACGACAGGTCATCACTCGGGGAGTTTTGTGAAAATGGGATGAAAGCAATTTCTGAAGAAATCACCAAAAAGACTATAAATGGATCGTTTTTTAAAAATAAGTCGGTCAGTGAGCTCAGGGAATACAGTGATTTTGAACTGGGGAAATTAGGTAGGCTTGCAGAGCCTTTGATATACCATCAACACGATGATAAGTACCATCCTATTAGTTGGAAAAATGCCTTTAAGCTTATTGCGAAGGAATTGAATGATCTCGAGCATCCAGATCAGGCTTCCTTCTACACATCTGGAAGAACGAGTAATGAGGCGGCATTTCTATACCAACTCTTTGTGAGAATGTTCGGTACCAATAATTTGCCGGACTGCTCCAATATGTGTCATGAATCATCAGGTGTAGGCTTGTCAGAAACTCTAGGGCTTGGTAAGGGCTCAGTCACCTTAAACGATATTCACAAAGCTGAGGTCATCATAATTATGGGTCAAAACCCGGGTACAAATCATCCCCGAATGTTATCAGCTCTTGAAAAGTGTAAAGAAAATGGTGGAAAAATAGTTACAGTAAATCCACTCCCGGAGGCCGGTTTGTTGACTTTTATCAATCCCCAGAACCCATTAAAAATAATGAGCGGAGGTACTACCCTTACCGATTTGTTTTTGCAGGTAAAAATCAATGGAGACATCCCATTGCTAAAGGGTCTGATGAAACTATTGATCACTAAGGATGATGAAAGTGGTGGTGTGATACTGGATCATAATTTTATAGATGAATACACTGAAGATTATAGGTTATTAAGGGATCACCTGGATGATGTCACCTTAGAGGATTGCATAGAAAAAAGTGGTATTCCCTTAGAACTCATGCAGTCTGTAGTGGATATGATTGCAAATAAAGAAAAAATAATAGTATGCTGGGCAATGGGACTAACCCAGCATAAAAATGGCGTAAACAACATTAAAGAAATAGTAAATCTATTGTTGCTAAAAGGTGCTATCGGAAAGGAGGGCGCAGGCACCTGTCCCGTTCGAGGACATTCCAATGTACAGGGAGACAGAACCATGGGGATTTATGAAGCACCAAGCGAAGCATTTCTAAAAAAACTCGATCAGACTTTCAATTTTGTTGCTCCCCGTAAACATGGTTATTCTACCGTGGATAATATTCAAGCTATGGTGGACGGAAAAGTAAAGGTCTTTATGGCGATGGGGGGTAATTTCCTGTCAGCAGCTCCGGACACCAATTTGACGGGGCGGGCTATGAGTAGTTGTAAACTTACCGTACACGTTAGCACTAAATTAAACAGATCCCATCTCGCTCCGGGAGAAGTCTCACTCATACTCCCTTGTCTTGGTCGCTCGGAAAAAGACATTCAAAAAAGCGGTCCTCAGTATGTTACCGTTGAAAATTCTATGGGAGTTGTACACAGCTCTAAAGGCATACTCAAACCCTGTTCAAACCACCTAAAAAGTGAAGTTGGAATTACATGTGAATTGGCAGCGGCCACTCTAAAAGGAAAGTATAATGTAAATTGGAAGGAGTTGAATTCAAATTATGATAAAATACGGGATTTGATCGAGGAGGTTATTCCAGGATTTGAAAACTTTAATCTAAGAATTGAAAAGGATGGTCAATTCTATCTCCCCAATGGGCCAAGATCGAGAAAATTTAATACACCTAATGGTAAAGCATCTTTCTCCATAAATCCCTTCCCTGTCCTTGAACTCCAATCTGAAGAACTTTTAATGATGACAATAAGGAGTCACGATCAATTCAATACTACAATCTACGGATTAGACGATCGCTATCGTGGTATTTACAATGAGAGGCGGGTAATTATGATGAATCCGGCTGATATGAAAACAAGAAACCTCAAATCAAAAGAGGTAGTCCATTTGAAGTCAAATTATGATAGCGTAGAGAGGCGAGCAAAAAAGTTCATCGTCATCCCTTATGACATACCGGAGGGTTGTGTAGCCACTTATTTCCCCGAAGCCAATGCACTCATACCCTATGATCAATTTGCTGATAAGTCCAAAACTCCAATTTCCAAATCTGTAAGAATAACTATTGAAAAAATTCAGGAAAAGAAATTAACTGAAATGATATAAATCTAAACCATCTTAAAGTTCAGATAAGTCTTCTTTTCTGATGAGTTTGGTATTATTCAGTTTGTAGTGATCAATGACATCAACAACCAATGATTTCCTTACTACTAAGATAACCGTTTGGCTGATTTCTCCCTTTTTTATTTTTTCAATAAAATCTGTAAGCTCCGGTTCAAGACCTTCTCCACACAGCTCCAATGGTCCAATTTCATCAATAATCAGGTAATCGGTATTTAGAGGAGGTTTCATTTTAAGCCATGAACTCGCCACCTTAAAGGACTTTTTACTGAATTTGAATTTACCAACTTCAAATATCCCATCAGCACCTTTTGTAGATTTAGGAGCCTCGGCATTGATTTTAATATCCATATAAGGGTTATAAAAAATTCTTTTACCCTCTTTAACAGGCATAAATATCCCGTGAACTCTCTTTTTTCCCTCCTTTATCCATTTTAGAAGTGCAGTAGTTTTTCCTTCCCCGGTTTCACCGCTAAGAATTATTATATCTTTGACCATTGTCTTGCTTAATCTCTTAAAATTTTGAAGCCACAAATTTAATTAAAGAAATCAAAGTTAATATAAAATGCCTTGAGTCCTTTAATGCTTTAATGCTAAACTCCCAATATACATGAAAATTCGAAAATCCTTTCTCTCCCAATCCATCTTTGTATTAATTCTCTTACTATGTATCCAACCTCACAGCTTAACAGCTCAGGAACCAGTTGAGTTATTTCTTCAGGTTGAACGCCAAAACAGGTTAAAAACAGTTAGAATTCTGCCGGGTGAGGTTTTTCAAATCAGAACCTACAACAATACAGATAAATGGCAAAGAGT
>SLKL01000108.1 GCA_007134625.1 Saprospiraceae bacterium | reverse complement strand
GGCGGCATTCTTTTCATTTTTAATGTATGTGGGCTGAAAAATACTATGGCAACGTCAGCAGCATCAACAGCCCCATTATATTGTGGTAAAAACTCCTGATTTAGACTGGAGTAAGTATGCAATTCAACTACTGCACATATCGGGTCATTTGAAAAACGCTCCCTGAATGATTTTACCGTCGCCCTAACTTTTGAAGGGGCATGAGCAAAATCCTGATAAAAATATTGATTCCCTTCTTTGGAGATGAGTTGCAATCGCTTTTTGGCCCCGTAGAAACTTTTCATTTTTTCTAAAAAAAGCTGCTCCTCCATTCCGAGTTCACTGCAAATGAGCTTTGCCGCCATAAAATTGGCCATATTGTGCCCTCCGAAGAGGTTGATCGGATACTTGCCTCCGGAATCGTCCTGCAGAAACCACTGATCTCCTTCAATTAAATGAGGGTGAGTGGAATAGGGAATCATTTCGACTTTTTTCCCATATAATTCCGCTAACTGTTGCAGCTGAGGATCTTCGGAATAATAGAAAACCTTACTCTCAGCGGGAAGGGTTTCCATAAAGCCTTTGAACTGATCAAAGTAATTTTCTTCAGTAGGGAAAACATTCATATGGTCCCATGCGATACCCGTAAGCACAGCAAGTTGAGGGCGGTAATGAAAAAATTTGGGGCGGCGGTCAATTGCGGAGCTCAGGTACTCATCACCTTCCACTACCATCACCGGCGCATCGGAAATAGATACCATATTCTCAAAACCATCCAGATAGGCACCAACAAGGTAGTCAAAGTCTTCTCCCACTGTTTTCAAGGCGTGCATAATCATAGAGGTAGTGGTTGTTTTCCCGTGACTTCCACCTACAACTACCCTTGTTTTATCTTTTGATTGATTGTAGATAAACTCAGGAAAAGAATATATGGGGATTTTGAGTTCCAGTGCCTTTTTTAATTCCGGATTGTCGGCACGTGCATGCATACCAAGGATGATCAGATCAAGTCCCTTATGTATGTTGCGCTCAAACCAACCTTCCGACTCAGGTAATAAACCCTCTTTTTGAAGTCGACTGCGTGCCGGATCGTAAATTTCGTCATCAGAACCGCTTATGGTATGACCGTTCTTTTTCAGTGCTATAGCAAGGTTGTGCATGACCGCACCACCGATGGATAAAAAATGTATCTGCATTTTTTTCGTTTGTTAAAACAATTATAAATATTCAGTCGTTTTGACTGAACTAATTACTTTTGTGCAAATCAAAGAAAATTTTAAATGAAAACCAGTAGAAATCGAATCTTATTATTTGCTTCGGCATTTCTTTTGCTCACGATGACCTCTTGCAACAGGGGTTATGGATGCCCAAATGTATCTGCTGAATCAGAAGGTTTACTGAATTTCCTAAGTGGTCTGTTTCAGTTTATCTAAGATAAATTTAGTTGAAAAAGGTGAACACACACGAAAATCACCTTATTAAGTTAACTGCTGATGGGACGCCCACCATTCAGTCTTCCTTATATGATACCGAGTTTCATTCAATGCATGGTGCATTGACAGAAAGCCTTTATGTCTATCTTGAAAAAGGTTTGCTACACTATCTCAATGTCAATCCCCAACCTCAAATTAAAGTCCTTGAATACGGTTTTGGAACCGGCCTAAATGCCTTGCTAACCGCTGAAGCTGCTCATGAAAATTTAAGTATTCAATATCACAGCCTTGAGTTGTTTCCCCTTTCCGAGGACATATATCGTAATTATGGTGAATTGCTTTGGAAAAAAGATGACCTTACCTACAGCAAAGAATTGTTTCTAAAGCTACATGAGGCAGATTGGGAAAAAGATGTGGCGATCTCACCCCATTTCACTCTCTTTAAGCAAAAATGCGACTTTAAGGCGTATCAGCCGGAGTCAACTTTTGATGTAGTCTTCTACGATGCATTTGGTCCCGGAACTCAGCCTGAATTATGGGGCGAAGAAATTTTTAAAAAAATCTTTCTAGCCATGAAATCTGGCGGGGTACTCACTACTTTTTGTGTACAAGGTGCCTTTCGAAGGATGCTGTCCTCCCTCGGCTTCAAATGGGAGAAATTGCCCGGTCCCCCAGGGAAAAGAGAGATGTTGAGGGTTTTTAGGGAGTAGGAAGAGGGAAGAGGGAAGTAGGAAGTAGGAAGTGGGAAGTGGGAAGAGGGAAGAATGAAGAGGGAAGAATGAATTACGAGATACGAGATACGAATTACGAGATGAAAATTAGGAATTAGGAATTAGGAATTAGGAATTAGGAATTACGAATTAGGAATTAGGAAGTAGGAAGTAGTCTTGTATCGTAAAGACAAATGATGAAATGAAGTGGATTCCAGGATAAATTTTTCCATATTTTACCCTCCCATTGTTAATTTTATTAATTTGGCGGTCAAATGGGAGTTGGGTAATCAGCTGCCATTATTTTTTCATAAAATGACAAATGATGAAAAAGCTTGCGCTGCATTGGAAGATTATAATTGGAATGGTTGTGGGTGTTTTAATTGGTGTGATTGCCGTGCAATTTGAATCCGGCCCCGGTCTGGTGATTGATTGGATAAAACCCTTTGGTACCATTTTTATCAATGTACTGAAAATGATCGCCATGCCACTTATCATTGCCTCATTAATTAAGGGGTTAAGCGACCTGAAGGATATATCCAAGCTATCTATACTCGGAAAAAGGACTATTGGGATTTATCTGGTCACTACTGTTTTTGCGGTAACCATAGGTCTGACCATAGTGAATATTGTACAGCCGGGAAAAACTGTCAGTGAAGATACCCGTATGGAACTGGAGCAGGCATATGCTACTCAGGCAGACCGTACACGAAGTCTGGCGCAGCAGGCACAAGAAGCGGGACCATTGCAACCTCTGGAGGATTTATTCGCGGAAAATGTTTTTGCCTCGCTTTCCGATAATGGAAATATGTTGCAGATAATTGTAATCTCTATATTCTTTGGTATTGGTCTTATTCTATTACCTGACGAAAAAGTGGGCACCGTCAAAAAATTCTTCGATGGGCTGAATGAGGTCATACTAAAACTCATTGACCTGATTATGCTCACGGCACCCTATGGGGTAGCAGCCTTGCTCGCCGCCCTTGTAGCGGAGTCCCCATCCATCGATATTTTTATTGCTCTTTTATGGTATGCTTTCTGTGTGGTCCTCGGACTGGCACTGCTCATTGGTGTCTTTTACCCACTTGTTATGAAGATTTTTACCGGAAAAAGTTTTGGTTACTTTTTCAATGGTATAGCACCCGCTCAGTTGGTCGCTTTTTCAACCAGCTCGAGTGCAGCAACACTACCCGTAACTATGGAGAGGACGGAAGAGCATCTCGGTGTGGATAAGGAAGTAACCAGTTTTGTTTTACCTATTGGTGCTACCATAAATATGGATGGGACAAGTTTGTATCAAGCGATTGCTGCTGTCTTTATTGCCCAGGCATTCGGCATAGAACTGTCACTTACGGCACAACTCGGAATTGTCCTGACGGCGACTCTGGCATCCATTGGTTCGGCAGCAGTGCCCTCAGCCGGTATGGTTATGCTGGTGATTGTTTTGGCTCAGGCAGGCATACCGGAAGCGGGTTTAGCACTTATCTTTGCAGTTGACCGACCTTTGGATATGTGTAGGACAGTTGCCAATGTTACGGGTGATGCTACAGTGTCCATGTTGGTGGCAAAAAGCGTTGATAAACTTGGCGATCCTAAAGTCAAAAACTGGGACGATCATTATAAAAAAGTTGAAAATTAAAAAATTTAAAAAATATGAGTCAAACAACAGATTTGTTAGGGGTAGGATCGAGAGTAAATCACCCCGAACACGGAGCAGGTGTAATCATTGCTTTGCATAAAATCGCTTACGAAGTGGCATTTATAGATTCAGGTCTAAAGATGGTTGGAAAAACCTACACCAATTGGGAGGTTATCGAAAAAATAGATACCCCTCAATCCATGAGTCTGAATGAATTTGAAAAGTCTCTGGCAAAAGTCCTGCGCTCATTTTCTGATATTACTGAAGTGGTGGAATTAGGCGATAAATGGAAAAATGGAACCTTGATTATCAAACCATATGAAGATGACCTCAAACCCAAGGAAATTCCAATTGAAGTTTTTTTCAAAAAAATAATCATGACAAGAGATCGACTGCGCGTCATGGAGCAACGCATCAACAGTTCTGGTTTGACTGAGGAGGAAAAGGTAAATCTTCAACAATACCTTACCCGGATTTATGGAAGTCTGACGACCTTCAATGTGCTTTTTAAATACAAGGACGATCATTTTGTAGGCGAGAGAGGGAAGTAATTTTAGTGGTTTTTTTCGATGAAGAGTTATGAATTGAGCCAAGGAAATC
>SLKL01000296.1 GCA_007134625.1 Saprospiraceae bacterium | reverse complement strand
CTTGGCTTATTCCCTCAATTCAGAAAAACATCAGATTTATTTCATTTTTTTGAACCACATAGGACTATTTAATATAAAGTTGACCCTTCAACGCTCAGGGCATCGCCCTTCGACTTGCGCTCAGGGCATCGCTTTATTAACTTTATGAACTTTTCAACTTTCAACTCACCAATCCCCAACTCTTTGAGGAGGAACAGGCTTTTCCATTTTCAAACCTCGTGTTTACGGCTGACAAACCACATGCTGACTTTGCCTTTGCCTTTGACTTCTAAGGCATCTCGTTTTTCGAAAGTAAATTCGGGTTCGTCTTTGATAAATTGGTAGGTATGGTCGGAGATGTTGACTTTACCAGCTTTGCCATAAGTCTCTACTCTGCTTGCGGTGTTTACTGTGTCGCCCCAGATGTCGTATTGGAATTTTTTTACTCCTACTATGCCGGCAACTACCGGACCGGTGTGGATACCTACCCGCATTTCAAATGCCTGATGATTTTCGGGTAAAAGCTGCTCTTTTCTTTGTATTAAAAATTCCTGCATCTCCAATCCGGCGAGGACGATTTCCTTTACCCTGCTTCCTCCACGGTGTTGAAGACCGACTGCAGCCATGTAGGAATCTCCAATCGTTTTGATTTTTTCGATTTGGTATTTTTCTATGATGTGATCAAAGGCGACAAAACAGGCGTTGACCTCATCGACCAATTCCTTGGCGGATAGCTTGGTGGCAGCAGTAGTAAAATCCTTAAAATCGGTGAATAAAACACTTACATTGTCAAAATCCCGTGCTTCACAATAGCCTTTTTCTTTGAGCTCGAGAGCTACATCGTAGGGCAGTATATTGAAGAGGAGTTCATCGGTTTTTTCCTTTTCTGCCCGGAACTGAATTTTCTCTCTTTGGACCGTATTGATTTTATCAAAAAGGCCGTAAAATAAGGTGCCCGAAAAGGCAATTACGCCCCATAGAAAACTATTTTCACCAAATTCACCGGTTGGGAGGATTCTCATTAAATTCAACAAATGAATAAGGACTCCGACAAACATTAAAACCATGGAGTAAAACAACACCTTCGCTTCTTTTATCCCCTTTAGGGAAAGCTGTACGATCGGGATAAAACAGAGCACAGTAAAAATAATAAATAGGGAATTTAACAGTTGACCGGGCCAAATCCCACTTAGGAATAAAGGTCTGATTATTCCATAAATACAGGTGACTATAGTGAAAAAAAGAAAAATCCTATGGTATCGTGGTTTTTTACTCCTTAGATCTAAAAAGCCGGAAATAAACAAGTACAAAAAAAGGACTATCCCCACTGAAAAAATATTATTAGTCAATGGGTTTTTAAAGATATTTGGCAGGAAAACCAGGTAATCTATTAAAAAATTAAGATCAAGAAAGTAGAGGGTAAAAAAGGTCATGAGAACAGCATAGGTAATAAAAATCCTTTCTCTGAATGTGAAAAAAATCACAAGACTGAATACTGCCAGAATAAATAAAATAGTGATCATGAAAATCCTATTGAAATTCCGATAGTACACATTGATGTTTGTAGCATAAAAGTCCTCAAAAATGAAAATATTGGCGATGGCAAGGTGTGACCGTGTCTCCCTTAAAGTACCTCTGATGAAAAGTTCAATTTCCTCTCCGGGTCTCAAATCAAAATTCACTAAAGACCTCCTAAAGGGAATTCTCTTTAACCGGGGATTTATGCCATAGCCGGTTAGCGCATCAAAATCCAGGGAACCGTATTTTTTACTGTAAATCTCTACAGAATCATAGGCAAATGCAGATGCCACATAATCCAGCCTCCTCTCATCAGTGTCGTTAACCACCCTGAACTTTAACCAAAATGTCCGGGTGTCTCCAAATGTCCGGGTGTCTCCAAATGAGTCGGGTAAATCTTCATGGGTGTAAAATAATGAATCGGGCAGTGCTGCTATCTCTTCAACTGAATAGCGCCTTGTATCCTCGGGTATGAATAAGATGAATTCTTTTAACAGAAATCCATCCTCAAAGTGGTGGCTGTAATAAAAATCTCCTTCCCCGTCTCCACTCTCTGCTAATGCGGAAGCAGAGCAGATGAAAAACAAGAAGCTAACCCCTATTAATAGCAATCGACTCAGGCGATTGGTCCGCAGTGGTATCCTCTTATCACTGATTTTAACCGATATCATGACGTATTTTTATCAATAAAAATGATCTTCCCTTTGATAAAGGGGCAATTTTGACTGCAATTATAATATATTTTTTTGAATACCGAAAAAATAACAAAAGATATTTTCCAATTTATCAAAACTATATGCCCAACCCACTAATCCATCAATAAATTAGGGACAGAGAAAAATTGGAAGCATAGTAACATTGGGAATGCTGTCGCTTAACAACAGGTAGAGGATGTAGATTCACATTGTTTTTCTGGATTGCTAGTACTTGACAGTTGGCACCAAAAACACTAGCACTTTCCACCTCATTAAAATCTTCTACAATATACGGGTAATTAATTTATTTTTAAGACATTAATTTTTGTAGAATTACGCTGAAATAAAAACTTTTAAGACGGCCTGCACGGAAAGAACCTGAAAAAATGAAATGTGCCAACGAAAAGGATGGCAAGCTTGAGTTTTCGCAAAATAAAAATCTCAAAGCCAAAGACTATAAAAAAGTAATCGCCTATTTATTTTATCCAACACCATTATTCAGGATAATTGGAGACTTTCAATCTATAGAGTAAAAATCAGAACTCCACCTTAGTCTTTATCACCTCTCCATCTCTTTTATAATGTAATTCCGCTTCATCACCTGCTATGAATTCACTGAGGCTTTCCATATAATCGTAGATATCAGCAATATCTTTGTCTCCAATTTTTATGATCACATCGCCTCTCTGAAGACCGGCTTTTTCAGCGGGATTACCGGATGTAACTCCTTCTATCTTAAGGCCACTACCACTGTACATATATGCGGGAATGACTCCTAGGGAAACGGTAAAACGGGGAGCCATTCTAGATTCTTCCTGCTGTGTTTTTGAAAAATCCAACTTTCCTTCACCATCAAGGCTACCGATGAGATTCAGCGCAAATGAACCGACTTCCTGCATTCCGGGAAAATTAATTTTGTCCGGAGTATCAGCAGGACGGTGATAATCATCGTGAAGTCCGGTAAAAAAATGAATGGCAGGAACATCAACCAGATAAAAGGAGGTATGATCTGAACCACCTATTCCTGATTGTGAAAAAGTCAGGTCGAGATTGCTTCTGTTTGCTCTTGGCAAGCGTCGCTCCCAAAGAGATGAAGTCCCGGTGCCGTTAATCATCAGACTTCTTTCATCGCTTAAACGACCTACCATATCAAAATTGAGCATATAATTGAGTCCGTCAATACTGACCATCGTTGGATTACGGGTCCAATAACCGGATCCCCAAAGTCCTTTTTCTTCACCTGAAAAAGCGATAAAAATATAATTATTTGAAGTATGTATGCCTTCTGATAATCTCGAAGCCAAATAAAGCATTACCGCAACACCGCTTGCATTATCGTCTGCACCATAATGAATGGCAAGCGTATCTCCCTGATAAAGAGATCCTCTTTCACCCCACCCGAGATGATCATAATGCGCGCCAATAACAACTGTGTAGGGCGCTTCATTATCAATAAAACCCACCACGTTAATACCCTCTATTTCTCTGCCATCCTCTTCGCTGGCATGTGGATGCGGTAATTCAGTCCCGGTAAAAGTTTGATACCAGGTGCCATGGTCTCCGGCTGCTGATAGTCCCATATTTTCAAAACGCTCGGCTATGTAGGCCGCAGCCAATTGCTCCCCTCTTGTACCGGTTTCTCTGCCCTCCAGTTCCTCCGAAGCCAGATAGTTTACATCTGCTATCATTTGTTCCACAGGGGAGAGTGTCATGTCAGTGGGCACTTTGGTCCCACAAGACTGCAAAACCAAAACTACTCCCAGAATAAACGACAATGTCAAAAGCTTGTAAATTGATGATATTTTATGCATTTTCTGTATTTTTGTGACCTAAATTTACGAAAAATTTCAAATTATGAATCGAATTTATATTGTATTATTTTTGTCAATAAGCCTAAGTCTCCTAATTTTCAACAACTTATCCGCTCAGGATACAAAAAAATCAGAAAGACCATATGAGCCCAACGCAAATGAACATATTCATGTCAATGAAAAATATTTCAAATCTCTTCATCAAATGACTTTTGGCGGAGCCAATGCAGAAGCGTATTTTAGTTTTGACAATACCAGGCTTGTTTTTCAGGCAAAAAACGATGCCTGGGATGTCCAATGTGACCAGATTTTTTTGATGGATTTAGGAGAGACCTATTCGAATGACAAAATACCACCAAGAATCAGCACCGGTTTGGGTAGAACTACCTGTGCTTATTTTTTACCGGGAGATTCCCTGATCTTATATTCTTCAACTCATTTGGGCGGTGCACCCTGCCCACCGGAACCGGAAAGAAGAGTTGGAGGTCGATACAGCTGGCCTATTTACAGAACTTTCGATATTTTTGTTGCTGACCTCGAGGGAAATTTAGTCACTCAACTTACCGACAATGTAGGATATGATGCAGAAGCCACAGTTTCTCCAAAAGGAGATAAAATCGTCTTTACTTCACTAAGGAGAGAAACAGGTGACCTCAATCTTTACACCATGAATATCGATGGTACTGACTTAAAACAGATCACTACTCAAAAAGGATATCAGGGAGGTGCTTTCTTTTCACCCGATGGCAAACAGATAGTCTTCAGGGGCTCTGCATTTACCACCGATGAAGAAGTTAAGGAATATCAGGAATTATTAGGTGAAGATCTGGTACAACCAACAAAAATGGAAATTTTTGTCATTGACGCTGATGGCGAAAACTTAAAGCAGGTAACTAAACTCGGTGGAGCAAACTGGGCACCATTCTTCCATCCTTCAGGCGAAAAAATTATTTTTTCTTCTAATCATCATACAGAGCGAGGTCATCCGTTTAATCTTTTCATGATCAATGTAGATGGCACAGGATTAGAACAGATAACATTTGGTGAAACATTTGAGTCATTTCCCATGTTTTCACACTGTGGAACCTATTTGGTTTTTTCTTCAAGCCGCAATAACGCTGAAGGAACACGAGACATAAATGTATTCATTGCTGAATGGAAGGAGTAAAAAAAGATATTTTGAAAAGTACAGAATTTAGATCAGAGGATAAAAATAGTTGCCCAAGCAACAACTATTCAGGTCAAGCATCTGACAATGAGTCAGTAGCAATCTCATCATGCACAGCTTCAGAATTGAATGAGCCATTGAGCTGGCGCCCCAGAGACCTTAAAAGATGGGCTTTGGCAGGCTTAGGAATGGTTTGTGTGGGTTTGGGAACATTAGGTGCAGTGGTACCCGGTTTACCTACTACCATTTTCGTCATCATCGCTGCATGGGCTTTCTCAAAGAGTTGTCCTTGGCTGGAGGATAAAATGCTCCGCAATAAATTATTGGGCCCCTCCATGGAAATAATAGATGGCAAAAGACCGTTCACTCGCAAGGCTCGAGCCATCGCAATGAGTATGATGTTCTTTTTTGGATCTACCAGTATTGCATTTTTATATTATACTGCAGCGACGCCTCACTGGGTGCTTTGGGTTATCTTCTTTGCATTAATTGCGGGAGCTATTTCAATTGTTAAGTACAACCCAAGAGGATCTGCTAACTCATAAAGTTTTTTTAATTTTAATTAATCAAAAGCTTATGAGGTAAAAATCCCGTTTATTTGCCATTATTTGAAAATGGATATCAATATACCATGTTAAAAAAAGTTTTACTTCCTTTTATCCTTCTGTCGTTTGTACTGATATCCTGTTCAAACGATTTTGAGCTATTTACAGAGCGAGAAGTCATACCTGTTGTTTACGGTTTATTGTCGAAAGCAGACACTACCCAATATATCCGCATTGAAAGGGCTTTTTTAGATGAAAATAGAAGTGCATTTTTAGTTGCAGGTGAGCCGAATTCAGTATATTTTGCTGACATCCGTCCCGTCCTGATAGATCCTCAAACCAATGAAGAATTTGAATTGGAAAGAGTCAATCTCACCGAGAAAGGTTTAATCAGGGATGAAGGTTTTTTTCCTGCTGATCCCAATTACGTGTATTCAATTGACTCAGAGGCAATCAATTTAAAAGGTGGTGAAGTTTATGTGCTCGAAGTATTTCAGGGTGACGAACTACTTGCCAGATCAGATGCCCGGGTAATTCCCGATTTAATTTTACGAACACCGACAAGTCTGCAAACTAGCTTAAATCTACAAGGTCCGGCTCGACGAACATTTCGATGGGATCAAGCTACCGGAGCTGAATTTTATAACCTTAGATTTTTCATCACCTACGATGAAAGAGATGCTGAGAATGGTGGTGATTTCGAGCCTCAGATGTTAGTTTGGAATGTAGCTTCAAGAACAGAGAACAACATTGTCAGAGTATCAGGTGATGAATTTCTTGAATTCCTGGGAAATGCCATCGAAGAAAATCCGAGCGTTCTCCGTAGATTTCGAACAATTAATATCCGCATAGATGCAGGAGGTGAAGAACTGGCAAACTATGTAAACGTTGCATTAGCTAACACCGGCATTACTGCAGCACAAGAAATACCTGTTTATACAAATGTTGAAGGCGGATTGGGATTATTCAGCTCTGTCAATCATTTGGTATCGCCAGATTACATCCTCTCAAGTCAGGCCATAGACTCACTCATAAATGGTCGTTTTACTGCCAATTTGAACTTCGTCCGATAACTTCCTCTGACTTATTGTCAGCTATTTTGTCAGCTTTTCACTAATAGTGAGCAAGGCTGTCAGTTATTTTATTATGGCATAATGGTTGATCTTAATTGGATAAAAATAACCAACTTAAAAATCAATAATTATGAGTAAAATAATCGGAATAGATCTTGGAACGACCAACTCGTGCGTAGCCGTAATGGAGGGGAACGAGCCGCAGGTTATTTCCAATGATGAAGGAAGAAGAACTACACCTTCTATTGTTGCTTTTGTTGACAATGGAGACAGAAAAATAGGAGATCCCGCCAAACGTCAGGCCATCACGAATCCTACACGTACCATTGCGTCCATAAAAAGATTTATGGGAGCACGATTTGGTGAAATGAAGGAAGAAATTGAAAATGTGTCGTACAAGGTAGTTAAGGGAGAAAATGATACGATCAAAGTCGAAATTGACGACAGGACATATACCCCTCAGGAGATTTCCGCTATGGTACTTCAGAAAATGAAAAAAGTAGCTGAGGATTTTCTTGGACAGGAAGTAACTGAGGCAGTAGTAACAGTACCTGCATATTTCAATGATTCTCAAAGACAAGCTACTAAAGAAGCCGGTGAAATTGCGGGATTAAAGGTGAGAAGAATCATCAATGAGCCTACGGCCGCAGCCCTTGCTTATGGATTGGACAAAAAAGGTCAGGATGCGACAGTTGCCGTTTACGACTTAGGTGGTGGTACATTTGATATCTCAATACTGGAGTTAGGAGACGGGGTTTTTGAAGTAAAGTCAACCAATGGTGATACACATCTTGGAGGAGACGATTTTGACCGCGTATTGATCAACTTTTTTGCAGATACCTTTAAAGAGCAAGAAAACATTGACCTCAGAAAAGATCCAATGGCCCTTCAAAGACTAAAAGACGCTGCAGAAAAAGCAAAAATTGAGCTTTCAAGCTCAACTGAAACGGAAGTAAATCTTCCCTATATTACAGCAGTAGATGGCGTGCCAAAGCACTTGGTTCTAAAAGTAACCAGAGCAAAATTTGAGCAGTTATCTGATCAATTGGTCGAAAGAACACTCAGACCATGCGAGGCTGCATTAAAAGATGCAGGTCTTTCAAAAAGTGATATAGATGAGGTGATTTTGGTTGGTGGTTCTACCAGAATTCCTAAGATCCAACAAGCCGTTGAAGAGTTTTTTGGTAAAAAACCCAACAGAAGTGTGAACCCTGATGAGGTAGTAGCAATCGGAGCGGCTATTCAGGGTGGTGTGTTAAGTGGCGACGTTCAAGATGTATTGTTGCTTGACGTTACTCCACTATCAATGGGTATTGAGACAATGGGTGGTATTTATGATGTGGTTATAGAAGCCAACTCTACTATACCGACCAAAAAGTCAAAGATATACTCTACAGCAGCCGACAATCAGCCAAGTGTTGAGATTCATATCCTTCAGGGTGAAAGAAGTATGGCAAGAGATAACAGAACAGTAGGCCGATTTATCCTTGACGGAATACCACCTGCACAAAGGGGTACTCCACAAATTGAAGTGACTTTTGATATGGACGCAAACGGTATTTTGAATGTAAGCGCCAAGGACAAAGGAACCAATAAAGAGCAGAAAATAAGAATTGAGGCATCAACCGGACTGAGCAAGGAGGAAATTGAAAAGATGAAGGCTGAAGCTCAGGCTAATGCAGCTGCCGATAAGGAGGCAAAGGAAAAAGTGGACAAGCTGAATACTGCCGATACGCTTATTTTCCAGACCGAGAAGCAACTTAAAGAAGTTAAAGATAAAATCCCGGCTGACAAGAAGGAAGCCATCGAAAAAGCAGTTGCCGATCTGAAAGAGGCACACAAATCTCAGGATATCGCAGCAGTTGATTCTAAAATGGAAGCCTTAAATGCAGCATGGCAGGCTGCAAGTCAGGATATTTATCAGGCCACTCAGGATGCACAAAATGCGCAGTCAGATGCAAGCGAAAATGGCGCTTCAGCAGACTCAGCAGAATCAGGTGCAGATGATGTAACTGATGTAGAATTTGAAGAAGTTGATGACAATAAAGATAAGTAAGATTTCATAAGGTAGAGTTTTTAGATTAGGAAGGAGCCGCTCTGTTTGATTACAGAGCGGCTTTTTTATTAATTTGAACAAGAAAATTACTAAATGATCTGCCCCTATTCTAAACTCTGGGTCAATTCCCGCAATCACTCCTTAAACAGAGAATCAACAAACTCTTTTTTATTAAATACCTGTAACTGTTCTATTTTTTCTCCGACACCGATGTACTTAATCGGGATTTTAAAAATATCGGAAATACCCAATACTACCCCACCCTTGGCAGTACCGTCTAATTTAGTCATGGTAATGGCGCTAACTTCGGTTGCTTCAGAAAAATGCTTACACTGTTCTATGGCGTTTTGGCCGGTACTTGCATCGAGTACGAGCAGTACCTCATGAGGCGCACCCGGCAAACATTTATCAATTGAGCGTTTGATTTTAGAAAGTTCCCGCATCAGATTCATTTTGGTGTGCAAACGACCTGCAGTATCGACAATCGCAACATCCAGATCGTTATCCATTGCATACTTAACGGTTTCATAAGCTACCGCTGCAGGATCGGTGTTCATTCCCTTAGAATAAAAATGACACTCATTTCTATCTGCCCAGATTTTCAGTTGATCGACTGCTGCTGCTCTAAAGGTATCGGCTGCACCGAGGACCACAGAAAGCCCTTTGTTTTTAAACTGATATGCCAATTTACCAATCGAAGTAGTTTTGCCTACACCGTTCACTCCAACCACCATAATCACATATGGTTTCTTCCCTGATGGCACCTCAAAGTCAGAAATATCCTCCGTATGGTTATCTGTCAAAAGACTAACAATCTCATCTTTCATGATAGAATTGAGCTCCTCTGCATTGATGTATTTGTCTCTTGCAACACGGGCCTCCAAACGCTCAATAATTCTGACAGTAGTCTCCAGGCCGACATCTGAGGTAATCAATGCCTCTTCAATCTCATCCAAAGTATCAATATCCACCTTAGATTTTCCAGCGATAGCCCGGGATATCTTCCCCATGAAGGAAGTGCTGGTTTTTTCCAGCCCTTTATTCAGATCTTTTTTCTTTTCTTCTTTGGAGAAAATTTTTTTGAAAAAATTCATTGTTGGAGTACGTTAATGGTTAGTTCAATTTAAATAGAAAGAGGAAGGAATCCTCCATATAGACAAAAAGGCTTTAATCGTTTAGAAAAAAGCCTTTTGCCTGAAGTTTATCTTTAAAGGAGATAAGTAATGCAATTACTTATTTGCAAAGAACTCCTTTACTTTGTCTTTGTGCACAATTGCCTCTTTAAAAGTTATTTTACCTGTTAAAGGATCTTTTACAGGTTTTACAACTTTTACATGATCCTTACCGGATCCTTGATTAGCAGCTCTTTGAGCAACTCTCGCGTTTTTCGATACCTTTGCCATGATTATTTGATTTCTTTGTGAATAGTATATTTCTTAAGAATTGGATTGAATTTTTTCAATTCCATTCTATCCGGTGTATTTTTCCTGTTCTTTTGCGTGATATAACGAGAAGTACCGGGCAAACCTGTTGCCTTGTGTTCGGTACATTCTAGAATTACCTGCAGTCTGTTACCTTTTGATTTCTTCGCCATGATAATTATAATTTAATATCGGTCGCTAAACCTTTGCTTTGTTGTTTTTTAATATAGTTGTATACTCCCAACTTGTTTATGCTTTTCAGCGCTTTGGTAGAAATACGCAATGTAATCCAATTGCCTGTTTCCGGTATAAAGAAACGCTTCTTTTGCAAATTGGGTTCGAATCTCCTCTTTGTTTTAATGTTAGAGTGAGACACTTTATGACCTGATTTTGGTCTTTTTCCTGTAAGTTGACAAACCTTTGACATAATTGTTGTTTTTGTGACTTCGGCAGGATTCGAACCTGCAACCTCCTGATCCGTAGTCAGGTGCTCTATCCAGTTAAGCTACGAAGCCGGTTTTTTTCGGACTGCAAAGATACTGCTTTTGCTGAAAAAACAAGTATATATAGAAAAAAATTATCAAAGAGCAGAAAAATAGCAGAATTCAGCATCTTACAAGCTCCCTTTACTTATCAAAATGCAGGTAAAAATTAAAGAAAAACTTGCTTATTCCTTCTTCAAAAGCACCAAACTGTAGTACCCCTTTGAGTCTTTCCACCAATCTAATTTAGTCAATCCGGCAGCCCCGGCCATATACTCAATTTTTTCTTCATCAAATTTACAAGAAACCTCAGTATGTATGGCCTCATAAGCCTTAAAATTAAAACTTTCACCATCAGAAAAATGAACGGTCTGCGCTTTTTTACTGATCAAAAAACTTTTAGTCAGACCCGTAATGGGATTATATGATGCATAGTGCTTAAAGGAAGCAATATCAAAATCACCCCCAAGTTCATTATTAATCCTTTGAAGCAAATTGAGATTGAATTTGGCTGTTATACCCTGACTGTCATGATAGGCATTAATAATGATTTCGGGATCCTTTTTCAAATCAAAAGCAATGAGAAACAAATCACCACTCTTTGAATGCTCAGAAATAAACCTAAGGAATTTCACCGCCTCTTTAGGCTTGAAGTTCCCTATGTTGCTGCCCATAAACATGGTGAGTCTGCTTTCTTTAAGTCTATCAAGGCTATCAAGCGTATTAAAAAAATCTCCTTCAATAGCCTCCATAGAAATACCCGACAGTGAGGCAGAAATAAACTGCTGATTTTTTTCCAATATGTGTCCGGAAATATCCAGAGGTCTGTAGAAAAAATCTAATCCCTTATCATTTAGCTGTTGAAGAAAAACCAAAGTTTTAGTTCCATCACCGGCCCCCAATTCCAGTATCTCAAAACTCTCTTTATCTGTAAGAAGATAATCAGCAATTTCACCGGAATAGGTTTTCAGGATTTCCAATTCGGCTGCAGGTAAGTAGTATTCAGGCATACGCATTATCTGCCTGAACAGTTGATCTCCAACGGCATCATAAAAGTACTTTGAGGGTAAAGTCTTAGGTTGACTTTCAAGTCCTTTGTAAACATCGTTTCTAAACAAGCTCATTCACCATTATTTTGCTAGTCGTATCCCACAATATAACCATCTTTCCTGAGGATGAAAAAAATTGCGATAGGTTTTTCTGAAATGTCCGGGAGGGGTCGCTATCGATCCACCTCTCAAAACCATTTGGTTCATCATGAATTTGGCATTGTATTCCCCAACAGCGCCCTTTGCTTTGTGGAAGCCGGGATAGGGAAGGTATGCAGAATTGGTCCACTCCCATAAACTTCCGTGATTGAGAAATGGCGCAGCGCACTCCCATTCAAATTCTGTCGGCAGCCGACATTCTGCCCATTGACTAAAGGCAAAAGCTTCATAAAACGAGATATGACTTACCGGTAGGTTTTTATTTAAAGGCCGTAATCCATGCATATGGTACTCATGCCACATTCCGTCTCGTAACTCCCAATACAAGGGCGCCGTCAATTCTTTTTCTCTGATAAAGCTCCATCCCTCGTCGTGCCATAAATTAAAGTCCTGATAACCGCCATCCTCAATAAATTCCAGATACTCGCCATTGGTAATAAGGCGACTGCAAATTTGAAAGTCGTTCAGATAAACCTTATGTCGTGGTGCTTCATTATCGTAAAAGAAGTGATTCCCTTCTGCGCCAACTTCTATAAGACCACCTTCAATTGTCTGCCAGTCCAGATCTCCCTGAATTTTATCCGGTATAAATTGATTTCCATATACCGGCTTTAAGGGCTGATTGCCAAGAATATACTTAATGTCATAGACCAGTAGTTCCTGATGTTGTTGTTCGTGGTTTATTCCCAGGTTGATCAAGTCCCGGGTTTCCTGATTTGGTAATTTCTGTAAGAATTTAACCATCGCCTCATCTACATGGTATCTGTATTGATAAACATGACTTACGGAGGGGCGACTCATAAACCCGCGGTAATCCCTTTTGATGCGGTCTCCGAGATTGTTGTAATAGCTATTGAATAAAAAGGAAAAATCCGGATGAAATTCCCTGTAGGAGAGATCATAAGCTTTCAGAACGAATTCCTCAAAAAACCAGGTCGAATGGGCAAGATGCCATTTTGGCGGAGAGACAAACTTTTCCGGTTGAGGCCCGTAATCTTCAATCAATAGTGGTTCACAGATCTCCCGACTTCTATTCCTGGTATCCAGAAATACCTTTTTCAAGTCTGTTTCTGTAATCAGTTTTTTCATTCCTCAATTTTTACACCTTTCCAGAATGCTAGTCTACCCTTTATAACAGCTGCTGCTTCCTTGGGATCCGCATAATACCAGGCTGCATTCTCATTTACATCACCGTCAACCGCTACATGATAATAGGAAGCTTCACCCTTCCATGGGCAGAAGGTCGTGTGGTCAGAATTCAGAAGAAATTCACTTTTTACGTCTTCCACGGGAAAGTAATGATTCCCTTCAATGACAACTGTTTCAGAGCTTTCTGCTATTACTTTGTCATTCCATAGTGCTTTCATAATTTTTTTACTTTTAATTTCTTTGCAAATTAATAATGATAAAACAGGCAAACAGTTCAATAGCTTATATCAGGCATTGAAAGTTGAATGATCAAAATTGCCAGGATCGGGTGAATCTCGTTAAAAGTGTAATTATCTAAACTAAAATTCCCTTTTTCTCATTATTTTTGCAGAGATGACGAAGTTCTGGGCATACACACTATTAATTCCACTTTTGGCAAGCACCTTTCATCGGGAACTTGGCATAGCCTACTTTTACTCTTTTCGGGATTACATCAGTCAGGAATTCTGTATCAATTCAGATCAACCGGAATTACAGTGCGATGGAATGTGTTTTTTAAAAGATAAGGTACTCGAAGAAAATAAAGATGCAGACCAGCCCGAATTGCCACCGGTTCAGAGAGTCGTCCAATTTGATTTTCATTGGAACTATTCCGCTGTCACACTATTAAACACTCTCACAAAAAGCGAATTCGAACACTTTTACACATATACAACCGAATATAAGTTCCTGCCTGTCGAGGATATCTCCTATCCCCCGTGGTATAAAAGAGTTTAATTTTTTGTGGGTCATTGATCCCAATTTTTAAAAATTACGTAATAATTAATAACAGGCATTTTAAAAAACAGTCCTGTCTGGTTTACGTATTACAAGGCATAAGGATAATGTCTTGTGAATTCTTTTATCATCACAAAAGCAAATTAAAACATGCAGAAAATTGCAATATGGTTAATCATATGCATGATGGGTACAATAAAGCTGATGGCATGTGATGTGTGCGGTAGTGCAAGCTCAGGGCAGTTTCTTGGAATACTAAAAGATGCCCCGGAGAATATGCTCAGCATTCATTACAATCAAACAGTTTTTGAGACCCGTCATCCGCCCAATCTTTTTGGAGATGAGTTTTTCCCATTGACAGAAGAGACATTCCGATTTATTAATCTCGGTGGAAAGTACCGCATCAGTGAAAGAATCAATGCACAAGCCTCCGTTCCTATTGGTTTTATCAATCAGACCGGATACAATACAAGGCAAAGAGGCCTTGGTGATGTGCAATTGAGAGTCAATTATTTGTTGACTGACCAATTATTGGGTGAGTCAATGAACACTTTAATCACAGTTGTGGGAGCAGGAGTAAGTATCCCGACCGGCGAGTTCAATGCGATTCAGGATTTTGAATCCATCAATCCCAATCTTCAATTGGGTATGGGTGCTTTCGGTTTTATTCTATCAGCTCAATCCACTCTAAGAATAGGGAACTCGGGCTTAAATGCAGAATTGAGTTACCGAATAAATAATGAAAATGATGAAGGTTACCGATTTGGCAACCAAGTCAATTCAGCTGTCCGATACTTTCATTTATTTAGCGGGGAAACATTGAATCATGCCCCTTTAGCCGGGCTGGCGTTTGAGCATGCAGACAGAAGCTCTTCTTTTGGTGAACCAATAAATATCACCGGAGGGCATAAACTGCATTTAGAGGCAGGCTATGAATTTTGGATACAAAACATCAATTTTGGTCTGTCTTTTATGCTACCTATCCATCAGGAATTATCCGAGGGACTGGTTAGCAATCAATATCAATTTACAACAAAATTTCTTTACTTTTTATAAAAAACAAAACAATGAAAAAATATAATTTTCTAATATTAAGCGCATTAATTTTAGCAATTTCTTTCAGTGCCTGTGATTCAGATGACGATGGAAATCATTCAGGGGAACCTCCCATTATTAAAATCCTCTCACCTGAGGACGACTCATCTTTTGATCATGGTGAGACTATTACTTTTGAAATAATAATTGAGCACCATACTGAATTACACAATCACCTTGTTCAGGTAATCAATAAAAATAATGACGAGGTGGTATGGGAGGAAAAAGGACATTCACATCAACTTGAGCTCCACATTCATGGAGAAATGGTGAATGAAGTTCATCATCATACCGATTTTGAGCTAAGAGCGACTGCTAATGACCATCATGGAAGGGAAACGACAGAATCGATTTCGTTCCATTGTCATCCGGATCACGAGTAGGTTTGTCCCTTTAAGGATTGTAAATTAAAACCGTCGGATTTTTTCCGGCGGTTTTTTTATTTATGATAAAAAAGAGCGTATAAAAAAATCACCCCGAAATGAATATGGAAACCAATTAAAGATATGTCAAAGAAAACCTCAATCAGAATTCTTGTTTTGACATCAACAAAATTTCGATTCAACTTCTTTTGTGAGAATAAATGACTCGACTTCCAAAAAGGTGTTGTAAAACCCTATCTCACCTTGTGGCCGAGACTCAGCCCGTCTAGCATGCATAACATACTTTCTTTTTTGGCATCGCCCCAAAAAAGAAACAAAAAAGGTCTAGGACTACTCGCTTTTTTTGATCCATTTAACAAAGTTGTAGCCGGACCCACTTAAACTCGCTTTATCAATTCTTTTGCTGACTCATGTCCGACGGGG
>SLKL01000136.1 GCA_007134625.1 Saprospiraceae bacterium | reverse complement strand
TCAGGTCTTTTGAAGATATATCGATCTGCTAAACCTACAGTCCCATCCATATTTCTATCTACAAATTCTCCTTCTATCAATCTTCCATCTTCGTCATATACTTGCTCAAGTACATAGAAGGAAGATGGTTCATTACCTACATTGTGAAGCTGTATAAGAGAACCTACACCTCCTGAAATGCCCCCAACTGGAATGCCCGGAAAATCTTCGTCATCTGTTGCTGTAAGTCCTGTTATTGTACTTTTGTTGTATGCAAAATTTGCAGCAAGGTCCCATCGGATATTTTGGGTGTATAATGGTGAAGTCATCAGAGATAGCTCAAAACCATCACTTTCCATACTACCTACGTTGGTAAATACTCTGTTGGTAAGATTAGTTCCTGCAGGTACATCCACAAAACCCAATAAGTCCTCTGTCAGTCTTCTGTACAGATCTAAAGAACCGGAGAGCCTGTTTTCAATAATATCAAAGTCCAATCCTATATTATAAGTTTGCGTTTCCTCCCATTTGATGTTTCTATCATAGCCATTAGGCCTTAATGTAGTAATGAATTCATCTCCAAGTCTGTATCGGGCATTGTCAAGACTCGCTTCATAAACTGCCTGATATATATAATATCCTCCAATATCTTGTTGTCCTGTTATTCCCCATCCTGCTCTTAATCGAAGGTTGCTGAAATAGTAGTTGTCATTATCGATTATTCGGTATGCGGTTGCAAGTGCAGGGAAGTAACCCCATCTGTTTTCCGGTGCAAAACGCGAGGTTGCATCCGCTCTGAGGGTAAAAGTTAATAGCAGTCTGTCATCGAAAACATAATTTACTCTACCAAAAACAGAAAGCAAATAAAGTTCCCGTGCCAAACCACGCTGATCGATAATAAAGTCCTCCGTCCCGGCTACGTCTGACCGGAAAAATGAATTTTCATCGTAAAAGTGCTGCCATGAATAACCTGCCATAGCATCTAGTCTATGTTGACCGAAAGTCTCTCTGTAATTCAGATAAAATTCTAGAAGTGAATTTTTTCTTTCTTCTTCATAGGTGTTTTTTACCCCACCGCCAAAAACTGCATCAAAAGCGTAGGCTACCTGATTTTCACCCAGGATATTTACGCCTCCCTCTCCTTTTGAGTAATCATAACCAAGGTTAAGGTTTGCTCGTAATGAAGGTAAAAATGAAAATCGGTAATCAGCTGATGCATTTAATATGTATCGTGTCACCTCTGAGTCGTCTTGTCTTAGTCTTCTATCCAATAATGAAATGGGATTGGTAGGCGCAAGTCCGTTTGGATTACCATCAGTATCTGTCCAAACCGTATAGCCACTGAATTTGCTTTCAGGGTCCATAATGTCCTGAGTTGGATCAAAGCTTAAGGCGGCGCCTATTGCTCCTCGCTCGGCAAATTGATTTTTGGTAAACATACCACGAGCACCAAGATTGACCTGAAGCCTGTTTTCTAAGAACTGTGGACTAACATTCAATCCTGCTGTATATCTTTGAAATTGATCTGTTAACAATATACCCTCTTTATAAGTGTAGCCAAGGGAAACCCTGTAAGGAATAATTTCCATAGCTGAACCCGTAAAATTCAGGTTGTGATCTGTTCCTACAGCAGTCCTGTAAATTTCATCTTGCCAGTCAATGTTGTTTGTTCCCATCAGATCGACATGATCAGGATGTTGTTCTGCCATTACTTCACGAAATTCTGACGCACTGAGAACATCCACCTTATTATAGTGACTACCAAAAGAGACATTTGCATTATAATTAATAGTCAGCGGTTGTCCTACAGAGCCTCTTTTAGTTGTAATTAATATTACCCCTCCTGATGCACGACTACCATAAATCGCTGTGGCTGAAGCATCTTTTAGTACTGTTATGCTTTCAATATCCTGGGGATTGACTACATTAAGTGGGTTTCTGTTTCCGGAGATTCCGCCGGTAGCAAGTGGAACTCCGTCCACTACAATTAATGGATCATTGGTCGCGTCAAGTGACGATCTTCCCCTTATTAATATCTGTGCTCCCTCATCCGGGCCACCACCACCGGTCGTAATATTTACACCGGGTACTTTTCCGGATAATAGTTCCTGAGCACTGGTTATAGCCCCCTGATTAAAGTCTGATGAGCTCACAGTTTGTATCGAACCCGTCACATCCTCTCTCTCAACTGTCCCATATCCGATTATAACCACCTCATCAAAAGTTCTTCCTGAAGAAAGTCGGATTAAATAAAAATCTTCCTCCGTAATTCGAAGCTCAAGAGACTCGAATCCAACATATCTGACTACAAGCACCTGAGCATCATCGCTGATTTCTAAGGTAAAATTACCATCAAAGTCGGTAATTGTTCCTCTTGACTGATCTTCCCGATCAAAAACAGTGGCTCCAATAAGTGGCTCCCCTGATTCCGTATCAACCACTGTACCGCTTATAGTCCTTTGGGCAACAAGACTTGATGAAATGGTAATGGTGAAAAGCATCAAAAAGAGGATGTACTTTTCAATTTTTAACCCCCTCAGCAGGGATTTTTTGGAAATTTGTAACATATGGCAGATTTTTTTGACATAACATTAAAAATAGTAATAATCTGTAAGAAGCTATAATTTAGAAATCTACGCTATACAGACGAATTTTCTTTAAGAAATTCTTAAATCGAATTCACAAATATTACTCCAAAGTTAAATAATTTTTTTATAACTTTGTGTATATTGTACACTAATTAAATTTTCTTAACCATAATTAGCTTTCTTATGATGCGACATTTACTTTTTATTGCGATGATAGCAGTTTTTGGATCAACTGCTTACGGACAGTTTTCTACTGTCGGTATCATTGGTACTGCCACTCCCGAAGGTTGGGATGCAAGCACACCAATGGTTCAAGATGATGATGATCCCAATGTATGGACCCTTGAAGTCACCCTGGTGGACGGAGAATTAAAATTCCGTGCAGACGATGACTGGGAGGTAAACTGGGGAGATACCGGATTTCCTTTTGGTGTAGGTGAACAGGATGGTCCTAATATACAGGTTATAGGAGGTGACTATTTCATTACCTTTAATTCTGAAACAGGTGATTACTTCTTCGATTACGATGGTACTATTGGTGTCATTGGCTCTGCAACTCCCTTTGGTTGGGATCGAGATGTCTTTATGTTTCCGGATGAATCAATGACTGTTTATTCCTTGAACTTGGTTCTTGAGGCCGGAGATGTCAAATTCCGACAGGATGCTGATTGGGATACCAATTGGGGTGGAGAGGATTTTCCAGAGGGGGAAGCCATTCCCGGTGGTCCGGATATTCCCGTTGATCAAGGAGGATTGTATTCGATTACTTTTGATGTTGAGGCTGGATTTTATTCCTTTGAATTGATTGTAGGTTTTGACTCTATTAGTATAATAGGATCTGCAACACCCGGAGGATGGGATGAAGATACACACCTTCAAAGAGATGCCAATAACACTGATCTTTGGAGAGGAGTAGTAGATTTAGTAGAAGGTGAATTAAAATTCAGAGCTGAAAACGATTGGGCTGTTAATTGGGGTGGTGACACTTTCCCCACAGGAATAGCAGTTCCAAATGGTGATGATATCATCGTGGATGAAGCAGGTGAATATATCGTAACATTCAATAGTTCTACTTTAGAATACAACTTCCTGTTAGTAGAAGAATTTGACGTAGTAAGTATTATTGGAGATGCGACTCCGGGTGGTTGGATTGAAGATACTGACATGGAGCAAGATCCTGAAGATAAGACTCAATGGAGCTTAAGAGCTGTATTGACTGATGGGGAAATGAAATTCAGAGCCAATAATGATTGGGCTATTAACTGGGGTGCAGGTGCTTTCCCTGAAGGAACTGCTGTTCAGGATGGTGCAAATATTCCTGTTGTAGCAGGTGAGTACTTCATCTATTTCAATAGTACTACAGGAGATTATTTCTTTGATCTGATTGAGGAGTATGGGGCAGTTAGTATCGTTGGTCAGTCCGGTCCATTTGGTGAGTGGCCAAGTCCTGATGATGGTGGTGCTGTTGATTGGTTTATGGATAAAGATCCTGATGACGGCAATATCTGGACTACTACAGGAGTGCAATTGTTTGATTTTGATCCTGATGAGGATGACGGGATAAAATTCAGAGCTGACACTGCCTGGACTGTTAACTGGGGAGCAGTGGATTTTCCTGAAGGTGTTGCAACTCAGGATGGTCCTAATATTGAGCCTGTGGCAGGTGTTTATGATGTGGTGTTTAATGCAGTTACCGGTGAGTATGTTTTCAGTCCTTCAACTTCAGTTCGTGAGAATTTTATAAATCCCGATCAGATTAAAGTATTCCCCAATCCAACAGCTGATTTGGTAACTATTCAGCTGGAAGG
>SLKL01000040.1 GCA_007134625.1 Saprospiraceae bacterium | reverse complement strand
TGGTAGGGCTTTTTCCTGCTTTTTACTTTCGGGTAAATGGGTGTCTGAGAAATCCTTCAATACTATTAATCCTTCATTTTGTGGAGCATAACTTTGATTAGATTGATTTACATTATCAGATAATATTTTATTGTTATCAGGGGAAAAGATTCCTGTCTTTAATCCAACAAAAAACATCAATCCAATAAAACTAAAAAGGAGTAACAATAAAAGAATTGGAAGTATCTTTTTTCTCCTGTCAGCTATCTGAATTCCGTTGGAAATAGATTCCCAGGTTTTATCAGAAGGGGTATTCCAATGATCCGGTTGAGGATCTTCTTGTTGGAATTTATTTCGCCATATGTCATCAAATTTATCCATGACTTACTTTAACTACATTATTTTTTTTTATAAAAGCAGATTTTAAATTTTGTCCATCTTTCATGAGTTGAGTTTTAGAAGTATTCACTGAGATGTTGAGGTGACTTGCTATTTCCTTATGAGAATAGCCATCTATAACATACATATTGAATACCGTTTTATACCCAAAAGGCAATTCGTTGACCAATTCTAAAAGCTCTTTTAAACTTAAATCCGATAATGCATCAGGACTGACTTCCTCTGTGTCGTGCCCGCCGAGACTTACAGTAAACAAGGATTGCTTTCTGATTTTTTCCAGACAGACGTTGATAGTGATTCTTCTTGCCCAAAATTCAAAAATTCCTCGTGAAGGGTCAAATTGTTTTAATCCTTTGTAAATATTAATAAAAGCCTCCTGAAGGAAATCCTCTGCTTCAACTCTGCCGTTTGCATACCTTAGGCATACAATAAATAGCGACCTCTTGTACTTTTCATACAACTGGCGGAAAGCTTCTTCATTTCCTTTGGACGCCTTTTCTATTAGCAGATTTTCTTCCATTTTTTTACACTCTACATCCACTAATATGATACCTTATAAAAAAAGGTTGCCTGAGGAGAAAAAATAAATTTCAATTTTGTCCACCTTGTGTAAGAAATAGCTCGAGAGTAACTGTGATTAATCTGTTATAAATGGAATTTTTATATATATGAAAGTGTTTGATGTATATCGCTTTCTATTGGTAGTATAAAAATGTTTGTCCATTAGTTATGCGATTAATAACTTACGACTGAAACTAAATTAATACACATGATACGTTTATTCTTCATTCCATTTTTTTTCCTCACTTTTTTTTCATTTTTAAATGCAAGTTGTCCTGAAGGGCACAGGGTTTTTCTTCCGGATGGATCCACTGAAGCTTTTTTCTGTGAAGGCATATCGGGAGATAATGTTTTAGTAAGATCTGATAATAGAGGATTTCCTAAAGTATATGTTTTGGTTGATGAAGATGGAGTTATTCTTTATGCTGATACCAGCCCGAGAATTCCTGTCTCAAACCTAAGTTCAGGGAGCTACCAAATATATGCAGTTGTATTTATGGGTAGATTGCAGGAAGTAATGGAAGAGAATCTATGGGAGGCTAATTTTTCGACATTTTGCCATACCATATCGATAAACTCTATTCACCTTGTAATTGCCGAGACAGAAATCTCCGGCTTCAGTTTTGAGGATGGGTCTTCAACCAAACAACTTTGTGCCAGTCCGGGACTTGATGATACCATAAGATTTAGTTTGAGTCAAATAAGTGGTGATTTAGCCATTGTCGCAGTTGATGAAAGCGAAAAAATTTTAGATGTATTCACAGATTTAGAGGTGGTATTGAATGATGACTTTTCAGGTCGAATTACCTTTTTTTCCTATGCGTATGAAGGACAGGTGAATTTGAGTAAAGGGGATGTTTTTCTGTCGGATGAAGTTATTGATGGTTGTTTTAGTAAAGGTGCTACAGTGGATCTACTGAGAGACCTTCCAAATGGAGGCAGATTGGGTTTTGAAAATCAGGGCACTCAACTTACTTTATGTCCTGATGACCCCGGCTTGAGCTCTATAGTTTTTTCGGGTAAAGATTTTTCGCCACTTGCTTATTTTATTTTTATGGTGAATGAAGAGGATATTGTTGAACACATAATAACTACATCCGAAGTTGATCTTTCCGGTCTTGAGGAGGGTGTTTATACTTTCTATGGTGCTTCATCCTCTGAAATGCCTTTATTAGTAGCCGGTGATACTTTTGATTTAGATGCTTCCTTTTCAACAGATTGTTTAGATTGGTCATCCAGAATTCCGGTGCTAACTATTGGTGATTTTAATGGTGGCGAATTGGTTGTTGATGGGTATTCATCAGCAGAACTTTTTTTCTGTAAAAATGACAGACCGGATAGTCTAAGAATAGTTTATGATAATTTTTCTTCTCCTGAAAGTGCAGTAATTATTACTGATGCTGTGGGAGTGGTCCTCCATATAGAGTTGGGAACGGAATTACTTATTGTTGATACATACCGTCCTGAAGTGTTTATTTATGGACTTGCTTATTCAGGAAATTTGTTGATTGAGGAAGGCGATATTTTAAGCGATGTAACCGCGGCAGACAGATGCTATGTGTTCTCGGACGAGTCCATAAGAATTGTAGAAGATGAACCCTCAGCAGATAGCTTGATTCATGGGTTCCCGGAGGATTCTGTGTCATTTTGCACTGGTGATGGTTCCCCTTTTGTATTAAGTCTGGAAATTAGTTCCGGTTCTCTTCTGCCTACGAGTTATTTGCTTATTGACTCAGATGGTAGGGTAGTAGAGATATTTAAAGAGGATTCCTTTGATCTTGAGGGCATTGATCCCGGACTATACCAACTCTTCGGACTTTCTACATCTGATCCGGAACAGATTGTGATAGGTGAATTTCTGGATTCAATAGGGTTGGAGTGTGTGGAACTTACTGATGAATTTTTGAAAATCAATGCCAGAAGAATAGATGGGGGGGAGGTGTTTTTTCGAGGTGGACAAAAGGAGCTCAGAGTATGCGAAAAGTCAGGACAGGATTTCAAAGTTCGAATATTTCGAAATTCAGCCTCACCGAAATACACCGCTGTTTTGACGGATGAGGACAATACACTTTTAGCTGTTTCAGAGCAGGATTCTATTAATTTGGTTGATTTAGAATCCGGTAGTTACAGGATTTGGGGTATTGGTCATATAGAAGATCTTGATCTGGAAGTGGGAATGAATATTTTTTCCTCTCCTTTAAGTTCAGACTGTTTTGCTATTTCGGAAGCATTTTTAGATTTAATAATTGATAATCCGGATGGGGGTATGATTGAGTTGGCAGGTAGTACAGGCGGACAAACCTATTGCCTTAGTGAAGTGCCGGACGAATGGATGGAGATTACAAGTTCAAGCGGATCGGAATTAAATTACCGCTTTTTATTAGTCGATGCTGAACAGCGAATGATTGAGACATTGGATACCAATTGGATTAATCTAATTGATTTTGACCCGGGCATATATAGTATTGTAGGTGTGAGCTATGGCGGTAATCTTTTTTTGCAGGCCGGAGATTTGATTACTGATCCGCCATTTGGTGTAGCGAGTGATTGCTATGAATTTTCAACGAACAGTGTATCCTTAAACATATTAGATATCAGAGGTGGTAATATTTCTTTTTCCGGTGGAGCAACAAATAAATTAGTATGTCCCGAAGGGGCGGGGAGTTTGTTGAGCTTCAGTAATCCACCTGTCGGCAATTATGCTTTTTTATTACTCGATGAGGATGGAATTTTAATTGATTATTCCACAGACCTAGAACTGGATGTTTTTGGCTTTGAGGAAGGAAGTTATGAGATAATAGGTCTGGCATATCTTGGAAATCTGGAACTGGAAACCGGAATTGCTGTTGACAGTCAGGATTTGAACTCCGTTTGCCATGATTTTTCTGAAAACGCTCTGGAATTAAATTTAGTTACGCCTGATGGAGGATGGGTGACAACAAACCTGGGATCAGATGATATAGTTGTTGAGGTTGATCAGATAGATCCCGATACAGTCTTCTTTGAGAATAACAGCTCTTCAAATGCAACCTATCGCTATGTAATTACAGATACCAATGACATTGTTTTTGCAGTGATTCCTGTGGATTTTCTCGTATTCAATTTCATTTTGTTTGAGGAGTTCCGCGTCTATGGAATTTCCTACACAGGGAATTTGATGTTAAGTGGTGGTCAAGATATTTATCAGGCGACTATTTCAAATGATTGTTACTCACTTTCTTCTAATTTTGTTCGTATTCGTCTAGAGGAGGGCTCTGATGATTTGTGGTCGGAAAGTGAATTTGAAACACCTGATTTTGAGATCCGGTTAATTTCTGCTAATCCATTTTCATCCAACTTTGGCTGGCGGATAGTACCTTCCTCAAATCAAATTGACATTAATTATTTATATCAGCTATTTGATATGAATGGAAGACTAATCAAATCCGGTGAGCTTAATACCTTTAAGGGAGATATATCAATACAATGGGAG
>SLKL01000280.1 GCA_007134625.1 Saprospiraceae bacterium | reverse complement strand
TGACAGTCTTTTTATTCCAAGAGTTGCTTTTTCTGAAAAAACAGCACAAACTGAAATAGGACAATTGATCTTTTCTGATCACTCCGGTCTGAAATTAACACATACAGAGGTAGTCCTGAATCTGGACGATGAGAAAATCGGGCTTTCCGGTATAGATTTAAACACAGGAAAATCAATCCTACGCGGTGAACTGGAACTCACTTATTCTGACTTCAATCATTTCCTGCAAAACCCGGAAGCTTCTAACTTTTTTGCCAAAATCGATCGCTTGAGCTTAGCTCCGGACGAATTACTTGTTTTCCAAAGAGACCTCAGGAAAAATCCCTACTTCAGGGAGGTTCGACCTCATCCAATTCAACTTTCGACAACTCTGCAAGGAAATATCAAAAAAGTCCATATCGAGGAATTCAGGGGGACCGCATTACGTCAAACACGAATCAACCTGAATGGTGAATTGACTGACCTCCTGGAAGAGTCAGGCCCTGGTTTCAATTTGCCTTTCATAAATTTCTACAGTACTGAAAGAGACTTAATTCCTTTTGTAGATATGCCGGAAAATTACCGCCTTCCTGAAAGATTCTGGCTAAGCGGAAGTTTAAGTGGTGACGCGGATAACATTACAACCAATTTGAGAGCCACGCTACCTGATGGGAATGTAAATCTATCTGCCCAAATTACTGAACTCAGCACAATGCCCGCTTACCAGCTTGACCTGATGATAGACCGACTGAATACTGCATTATACACCGATAGTATTGGACCGGAAATGATTTCCGGGAGCATTAATGTTGCCGGGGTAGGCTTTGACCCCTATACCGCAGAAATAAGTTTAATAACGCTTTTGGACAGTCTGAACTATCAAGGAAAAAAACTGGCTCCACTCAATCTGGATGCTTCATTGAGTGACGGGGCGGTGCAACTCGATGGAAGTTTAAAATCAAGTGATATTAATCTTGAGATTGCCGGAACCGGAAAGATAGACAGTCTTTCTTATGAAACGGAATTCACTGCCCTTATAAAAGATTTAGATCTTAAAAAATGGGAGATTTCTCCTGATAGTATTATTGCGGATGCCCGTTTCCTGCTCTATGCAAAGGGATCAGATGATGCCACTACAGCGCGACTCGTTTTGGACACCCTTTTTCTTCAAAACCCTGAAGAGTCCTACCTACTAGATAATTTAACAGCAGACCTTGATTTTAGCTCTAAGCATACGACGGTTGAAATTGACTCCCGCCTTTTAAAAATGAATTTAAAAGCCAATTCATCCCCTGATCTGATTTTTTCAGGTATAAATAATTACATACTGACCTATTGGAGCAGTGAGGTCCCGGATTCAGTACTCATTGAGGATCTGGAAGTTTTTATGGATATGAGAATAGCGGAAAGTGAGATGTTGATGGAGGTTTTGGTGCCCGGATTGACGGCTCTTGATGAGACAAACCTTGAGCTTCAATTTATTCAAAAAGAGAATAGTTTAACGGGTATGTGGTTGGCACCCTATATAGTATATGATGGAATAGAAATAGTAGATGCCTATGCCGGTTTGTCTTCAGACAGGGATGAACTGGATTGGGAAATAGGTTTTTATGGAATAAATTTTGGCGAATACGGTCTGCCGCAAGGGCGGATAAGCGGGATTTTTATTTCAGAAGAGCTCAATATGGAGGTGGATATCATTTCGGATGAACACGATCAGTTGGTCTTACTGGGTCTTGAGATTTTGAATATTGAGGATAAGTTTATTATCTCCCTTGATCCTGATCGATTGGTTTTCAATACTTATCCCTGGATGATAGACCAAAATAATAAGCTTGAAATTGGTTCCGAATTTCTAGCCATTGAAAACTTTAAATTAGAGCGGGGTAATCACAGTTTTAGTATGGAATCTCACCCCGGAAACAGAAACGATTTCTTGCAGGTCAATTTTGAGAATATAGATATCAAAGGGCTACTTCAGCTCATTAGTCCTGAACAGGCGCCGGTTGCCGGTCAGCTTAATGGTCAGCTAATTTTGGATGCCTTATTTGAAACGCCCACTGTGAATGGAGACATTGAAATTATCGATCTGACTGCCATGGATAGAGTGTTTGGCAATCTGGATTTTCAATTGAGAAATCTCCAAAATGACAATTACCTTTTCAATGCCGGATTAAAAGGAGAGGAAATTGAAATGCTGGCTAATGGAACAGTAAGTACAACTGAAGAAGAGGGTTTGAAATTCAAGGCTGGTCTGGATTTATTGGAGATGAAGTTTGATCTGATTGAATGGTTGGCGGAAGGAGAAATTTACAACAGTCGCGGTTATCTGGCAGGAAATCTCGAATTGGAAGGAAGTCCTGATGAGATTGATTGGTCGGGAATGCTACAGTTTAATGAGGTTTCATTTGTCACAAGGGAAACGCGCTCAACTTTTAGCATCCCGAATGAGGAGATTTCTTTTAGTCAATCAGATATCAACTTTTCAGACTTCAGCATTTTTGATCAGGACAACAATCCAACAGTCATCAATGGTTCTGTAGATATTACAGATGTGACCATGCCGGAATTTGACCTGAATATTGTATCCAGAGACTTTAAGTTTTTAGAATCTACAAGAGAGGACAACGATTTCGTTTTTGGAAGTGCAATTCTGGATCTGAATATTGACTTAAAAGGAGACCTGAGTACGCCTTTGATCGAAGCTGATATTTTTCTGAAAAGAGGATCTCAAATCACCCTCATTGTTCCCGAAACTCAAGTCGATATTATTGAAAGGGAGGGGGTTGTCATTATCGAAAAAAGAGTAGATGGAAAAGTTGTCGAAGACGATACGGAACCTGAGGAATTAATAGCACCGCTTTTTGTAGGAGTGGACCTGAATTCTGTTATCAGGGTGCACCCCGAGGCACTGCTAAGGATTATTGTAGATGAGCGCGCAGGAGATTTGCTCGAGGTAGCAGGAGAAGCCAATCTCAGTTTTAGCGTAGATCCACAGGGCAGGATGTCCTTATCCGGGGTTTATGAATTAAACAGGGGATTTTATGAAATGAGGATGTACGATATTGTACGGAGGAGATTTGAGTTGACACGTGGCAGCAGGTTGGTGTGGTCAGGTGACCCCATGGAAGCGGATATGCAAATTTCGGCTGTTTTTCGGGTGAGAACTTCACCATTGGATCTAATGGCCTCTCAATTAGCGGGTGCAGACCAAAGTTTGAGGAACCAATATCGTCAGGAATTGCCTTTTGACGTAATTATGCGATTAGAGGGAATGATTATGCAACCGGATCTTTCTTTTCAACTCGATATGCCGGAAGCGTCGCGCTCTGCACTTGGCGGCAATGTTTACAGGAGAATAGGGCAGCTCAATCAATCTGAATCGGAACTCAATACACAGGTGTTTTCACTTCTTGTTTTAGGTAGATTCCTCTCAGAGGGGTTGATGGCGGAGGAACCTCGAGGCATTCAACCTGAAGCCATGGCACGAAGTAGTGCAAGTCGATTGTTGACCTCACAGTTGAATGCCCTTTCAGATCGATATGTCAGAGGCATTGATTTGGATTTTGATCTCGAGAGTTTTACGGATTACAGAAGTGGCATGCCTGAGGACAGAACTCAGCTCAGTTTGAGAATGCAAAGGAGTCTTTTAGACGAAAGATTAACTGTTCAGATATCCGGACAGGTCGATCTGGAAGGCTCAGAAATGGAAGATGGCAGAGGTGGGACTGATTTACTCGGGGACGTCAGCATTGATTACCGCCTGACTGATGACGGAAGATGGGGTTTGCGAGGCTTTAGAAAAAACCAATATGAAGGTCTGATTGAGGGTCAAGTGGTGGTTACCGGGGTCTCTTTACTTTTCAACAGGGACTTTAACAGCTTTGCTGAGTTGTTTTCGAGGAAAAATGATGATTAAAGTTTAAAAAATCGTACTTTTGTAGCAAACCACAAACATTCAACTCAGATGCACAAATTGCTTTTTCTTGTATTTTCTCTCCCTCTGGTTGTTAATTTCTGCGGGGTTGATGATGATTTTGAAGACTTTAATTTCGATAGGTTTACGGGCAAGGTAAGCGATGGGATTTATTTTTCTCAAACTGATACTATTTGGATAAGGGGTGAAGCATCCGCCTACTTAATCGGTCAGGAATCCGGCGACTCAATACTGGAGAATGAGCCGAAGTTTTTCCTTTATCCATCATTTGCATTGGCAAGACTAATCCCACCTTCTTACAGGGTCAATGCTGTTTGGGCCATTGATGAGTTTGAAATTATCGTCAAAGCCGGAGAGATAGAATTACCGCAATGCAGGTCTTCATATATTACTTACTATGCAGCATACGATGAAGAGCAAAAAAAGTTTCTAATCAATATTGGCTTAATTCCTACCAGACCCGGAAGTTATTTAATAAGCATGAAGGATATTACATTTACCAATGAACTTCGCAATA
>SLKL01000408.1 GCA_007134625.1 Saprospiraceae bacterium | reverse complement strand
GTAGCTCTAATCAAGCCCTTGACTACTTCCACTTGTGAACTGTTATACCCAAAGTAGGGTAGTGCATCAGTTGCAATTTCAACCCCCTTCTCTTCATGTTGATTGTAGGTTTCCAGAAAACCTATATCGTGCATGACAGCGCCAATTCTTAGCAATTCAGCTTCTTCCTGATTTATTCCGTATCGCTCTATGTAACTCTCGCAAACTTCCAGAACATCCAAAGTGTGATGTACGCCGTGGTAAGTTAGCTGTGGTGATAATTCCTGATCAAGTTTATCCAGAAAGTACTTTTTGAGGGCACTAAATTTCATTTTTTCAATAGGCTTAAACGACAAATATAAAGTTATTTTTTAATAAGTATGCCCATTCTACTAAAATTTGTTAAAATCACTATCCTTCGCTTCTGACAATTAATCCCTGTCCTTTGGTCGCTCTAACATAATTCCATTGATTTGAGGTTGATTTCGAGCAATTAAAACATTCTATCTATTCTGAAAAATAAGCTCAATCACCCGCTATAACTGATCCGTGCAGGAAATGCCACCCCCCTCCAAACAATCAGCCAAAGACCAACAGCCAGAGACCAGAAGCCAGCAGCCAGAAACCAGTCGCCAGCCGCCAGAGACCAGCAGCCAGAAACCAATTAATTAGTTTTTTCCAAAGCCATTCGTACTGCCTGATATGCACTGAGATATCCACCGGAGGTACTCAGGCTACTAAATGGAACCAACTCCCGATCACCGGGTCTCATGACATCCACATCTTCGCGTAAAGCTGAGTCCAGAATAATACTCCTGACCTCTCTTGCGGAAAGCTCTGGAAAATAGGAACGGATAATGGCAGCAACTCCGGCTACCATAGGTGCAGCCATACTGGTACCGGGAAAATCATTGTATCCATTGTCCGGAACAGTAGAGTAGATGAAGTTGCCAGGTGCAAAAATATCCACTGTCTCTGCTCCATAATTAGAAAAAGAAGCTACTAAATCCGGTGGGTTAGCGTAGTTAAGGGCTCCAACTTCTATCCAGTTTCTCGCCTGCCTCGGTCCGAGAAATCTCCTGCGCTCAAAAACAGGATTAGGGAAATTGTCATTCAGGTCATTGTTTTGGGCACTATTTCCTGCTGCATGTATCAGCAGTACGTCATTTCTTTCAGCATGCCTGACAGCTTCATCTACAACGGCTTTATCCCAGGCATAACCCTTACCAAAACTCATGTTGATGATAGATGCGCCGTTGTCCACTGCATAGCGAATGGCATTGGCTACGTCTTTGTCGCGCTCATCACCGTTCGGTACGGTTCGGATAGACATAATACTTACATCGGAGGCAATTCCATCTATTCCTATGTCATTGCCCCTTACTGCTCCGATAATCCCGGCTACATGGGTTCCATGCTCAGAGAATTCACCCGACACCCGGTTGTTACCATAGTAGCGCTCTGAAGAATCTTCATAATTGTCGCCTACCTTCCACCTCGGATCAAAATCTACATTGTAATAATAGTGATATCTGGAGTGATAGTGGTCCACACCATCATTCAGGGACTGTATTAGTTCGTCCTTTAAAAAGTCGAAGTCTTTAACACCCTCGTCCTCTAGCAGACTTTCGATTACTGATATTCCAAAACTCACATCAAAATCCCCTTCAGTATCAATCTGACGCAGATTTTCAATGGTAATGGGTTGGTCATCCAAAGCCAGAATGACGAGGTCAATTGACCTCACAAGGCGATCTCTGAATGCACTGAAATTTTCATAATTGTCCAGAGCGCGTTCCCTTCCATCCTCATATGCCCTTTTGTAAGTCAGGTATTCCGCATACTTCATACGGTCCCTGCGATTCAACTCCAGTGGATTCAGATGACTGTAATTGTCCCTGAACTTTCTGTAGAGGCGGGTGATTTCCAGATTGTCGTTGATGACATCCTTTTCAGGACCTCCTATAAAATTCCATCCGTGAATATCATCTACATACCCATTGCCGTCATCATCCCTTCCTGTTCCGGCAATTTCACCGGGATTAACCCAGATATTGTCCTTCAGGTCCTCGTGTTCAACATCGACTCCGCTGTCTATTACCGCAACAATTACTGTGCTCGAAGTTCGATCTTGTAATAATGCATAAGCCCTTTCGGTGCTCAATCCTCTGATACCATCCTCCTGAGGGCATAAGTGAAACCAATCAAGCGGTACGCTGGGCTGTCCAAAGAGAAATACCGGAATAAAGAATACCAAAAAAAGAATTTGTCTCATATTTATTTTTTTAAAAAAGCTAAGTTTAATTTGATTCATGACTGGTTTGGGGGAAGTCCCGTAATGCCTTATCAAACATTAAAAAGCACCTGAATGATTAAAAATTACTCAGATACTGAAAGTTGATTAGGACGTATTTAAGATGAGCTCCACTTTTAAACAGTTGTATATCGTCTTTTTTCTTTTAAAAAAAACTTTTTTCCATGGATAGATGAATCATCTTGAATTAAACGCAGGTAGATAAGTTTACGCTTTTTTTCTACGTTAAAAAAAGCATAATGACGGACGAACTCAGTTTTTTTATTTAATTTTAAACCTCTTTTCCTTAAAAAGCAAAGCGTATGAATAGTATAAACCGACTTATCCTTTTTGCCAGCCTTTTCTTTTGTGGTGGTTTTCTTTCTGCTCAAAACTTTGAGGTCGGTGTTGGTTTAGGGCCAACAGCCTATAACGGTGACCTGAGTGTTCACACAGGAAAAGACATCTTTGGAAATATGGGAATTAACGGCACCGTTTTTGGTAACTACTATATCCATCCTTTTGTGAATTTAGGTTTGTCGCTATCCTATGGACAAATCAGCGGAAGTGACAGATATGCCGAAGATGATGTACTCAGAAGGAGAAATCTCAGCTTTCAGTCGAATATTACCGAAGTGGCATTAAGAGTGGAGTTTAATCTGACAAGGTTTGAACCTTACAATTTCAGATCCGGAGCTTCTCCTTATTTGTTTGGGGGAATAGGATGGTTTTGGTTTGATCCCAAGGCTGAGTATCAAGGGAGTTTAGTGCGTTTACAACCTCTTGGAACTGAAGGACAGGGCTTAGATTCACCCTGGGAAACTGGAGAACTTTACAGTCTTAATGAGATGGTTATTCCCTTTGGAGTTGGTTTTAAATATGCACTTTCAGAGATGCTGACCATTTCTTTTGAAGTGGGTTACCGGCATACTTTTACAGACTACCTTGATGATGTGAGTGGAAATTATTTTTCTTATTCCATGCTTCTGGAGGAAAGAGGCCCAACAGCGGCCGCACTAAGTGACAGACGCTGGGAGTTGGTAGATACACCGCCACAAAATATGAGAGGTCCACGTGGTAGTAGAGATGGTAATGATGGGTATATCTTTGCAGTTTTTAAGGTCTCTTATCACTTTTTAGATACAGGTTTAGCGCAGTCCAGAACACGCAGATCAAATCGCTCCGGTTGTTATTCTTTTTAGAGAGATCGGATGACATTTCGGTAAATTAGCCGGTATTCCTTTTTTATAAATCTTCCTAAATGAGCACTCCTTTAGAAATACTGAAAAAATATTGGGGTTACGAGGCATTTCGCCCTTTGCAGGAAGATATTATTAAAAGTATTTTAGCAGGACAGGATACCCTCGCCCTTTTGCCAACCGGAGGGGGTAAATCTATTTGTTATCAGGTGCCCGGACTGATTATGGAGGGAGTATCCGTAATCATCACCCCGCTGATTGCCTTAATGCGGGATCAGGTTGCACAGTTAAAATCCAGAAATATTCCCGCTGTAGCCATACATTCCGGTTTGAGCCGAAAGGATATCGATCGCGAGCTGGACAATTGCGTCTATGGTAATTACAAATTTCTGTACCTCAGTCCTGAGCGCCTTCAAACTGATTTAGCTAAAGAGCGATTGAGCGCTATGAAAATTAGCCAATTGGTAGTCGATGAAGCGCATTGTATTTCGCAGTGGGGCTTTGATTTCAGACCTTCCTACCTCAATATCTCTGATGCCCGGGAGTATTTAACAGAAGTGCCCATAATGGCATTGACGGCTACCGCTACGGATGAGGTTAAAAAAGATATAGTTGAAAACCTTGACCTAAAGGATGTACAAGTGTTCGTCAAATCCTTTAAGCGGGATAATATCAGTTTTTTTGTGTTTGAAGATGAAAACAGAAAAGATAAGTTGCTCTATCTTTCTAGAAGAATACCGGGCACGAAGATCATATATGTACGCAATCGCAGAAAGACGCGCGAGGTCAGTATGATGCTGCAAAAAGAGGGTTTTAACGCCACCTACTATCATGCAGGTTTGGATGTAAAAAGCCGGATGAAGGTGGAAAAAGAGTTCATGGATGGGAAAAAGGAGGTTATCGTTTCCACCAATGCCTTTGGAATGGGTATAGACAAGTCTGATGTTCGTGCAGTATTTCACC
>SLKL01000223.1 GCA_007134625.1 Saprospiraceae bacterium | reverse complement strand
TTATTGTTGAGGCAGATACAGAGACAGTCATTCTTCAAAAGGAAGATATTGAAGAGGATTACTCAATTATATACAATACACTACAAAAAGATCCTTCCAGTTCAGAAATTGAAGCTGTTCAACATATTTACCGTCAACTAAGAGGTACTGACCCACCGGATGAGGAAACTGCAAGAGGTATTATCGATAAACTATTCTTTTCAGACAGAAGGTATAACCTAGGAGAAGTTGGTAGATATAAAATCAATCGTAAGTTATCTCTTGATATAGATCCTGAGGTTCAGGTTTTGACCAAAGAAGACATCATTGAGATAGTACAGTATTTAATTCAGTTGATTAACCAAAAGGCTGAGTTAGATGATATTGATCATCTTAGTAATCGTAGAGTAAGAACAGTAGGGGAGCAGCTTTATGCTCAGTTTGGTGTTGGTCTTGCCAGAATGGCCAGAACAATCAGAGAAAGGATGAATGTGAGAGATAATGAGGTATTTACACCCGTTGATCTTATCAATGCAAGAACGATGTCATCTGTGATTAACTCTTTCTTTGGGACATCGCAGCTCTCGCAGTTTTTAGATCAGACCAATCCACTTTCTGAAATCACACACAAGAGAAGAATTTCTGCACTTGGACCAGGTGGTTTGAGTAGAGAAAGAGCAGGTTTCGAGGTGAGGGATGTTCACTATTCGCATTATGGTAGATTGTGTACTATTGAGACTCCTGAGGGACCTAATATCGGATTGATCTCCACATTATGCGTTCACTCAAAAGTGAACAAAATGGGATTCCTTGAAACACCATACAGAAAGGTGGATGGGGGTAAAGTAGATATGTCCGGTGAAATTTCCTATCTATCTGCAGAAGGTGAAGATTACCTGAAAATTGCTCAGGCTAACTCTCCTATTAATGAAAAAGGAGCCTTCTTAACTGATCGCATTAAGTGTCGTGAACATGGTGAATTCCCTGTATTGACTCCTGAAGAGATTGAATATATGGATGTCGCCCCCAACCAGATTGTAGGTGTTAGTGCTTCGTTAATTCCATTCCTTGAGAATGATGATGCAAACCGTGCTCTGATGGGGTCTAACATGCAGCGTCAGTCAGTACCATTGTTGAGACCATCCTCTCCTATAGTCGGTACAGGACTTGAAGCTAAAGTAGCTCGAGATTCCAGAATGCTTATCAATGCTGAAGGAGATGGTGTCGTTGAATATGTGGATGCTGAAAAGATTGTAATAAAATACGACAGAACAGAGGAAGACCAATTGGTTTCTTTTGAAGACAATATTACTACATATAAATTGACTAAGTTCTTAAGAACCAATCAGGGTACTTGTATCAACCTGAAACCTATTGTTAAAAAAGGTGAAAGGGTTAGCAGAGGCAAAATCCTTTGCGATGGTTATGCAACTTCTAAAGGGGAATTGGCACTTGGTCAAAACCTCAAAGTGGCTTTCATGCCATGGAAGGGATATAACTTTGAGGATGCGATTGTTCTTTCTGAACGTGTTGTTAAAGAAGATATTTACACTTCACTTCATATTGAGCACTTTGAACTAGATGTCAGAGATACAAAGTTAGGTGAAGAGGAATTGACAAACGATATTCCTAATGTTAGTGAAGATGCCACTAAGGACCTGGATGAAAACGGAATCATTCGAGTTGGTGCATGGATAAATGAAGGAGACATTATAATCGGTAAAATTACCCCTAAGGGTGAAACTGATCCAACTCCTGAAGAAAAACTACTTCGAGCAATTTTTGGTGATAAGGCAGGCGATGTTAAAGATGCTTCTTTAAAAGCTCCACCATCCACGGAAGGTGTTGTTATTGATAAGCAATTATTCAGCCGTGCTAAAAAAGATAAGTCTCAGAAAGACAAAGAAAAAGGTCTTTTGAAAAACCTTGATGATGGTCACGCGGTAGCATTGAATGAGTTGAAAACTATTCTAATCGATAAGCTCCTGACTATTCTTAAAGGAAAGGTATCCGAAGGTGTCAAAACTATTTACGGTGAAGAGTTGATATCTAAGGGAACTAAGTTTTCTCAGAAAATTTTCAATGAAATTGATTTTACTCAGGTAGATTATTCTTCATGGACGAAAGATGATCATAATAACTCACTTATTGCGAGGTTACTCCACAATTATAATATAAAAGTTAATGAGGAGATAGGCCGCTATAAGAGAGAGAAGTTCAATATTAGCATTGGTGATGAGTTACCTGCCGGTGTATTGAAGCTTGCTAAGGTTTACATGGCTAAAAAGCGAAAACTAAAGGTAGGTGATAAGTTAGCGGGGCGCCACGGTAATAAGGGTATTGTTTCCAGAATTGTAAGGGTAGAGGATATGCCTTTCCTTGAAGATGGAACGCCTGTTGATATTGTACTAAACCCACTTGGTGTACCCTCAAGGATGAATATTGGTCAGATTTTTGAAACTGTATTAGGTTGGGCAGGTGAGAAATTGGGTGTAAAATTTGCTACCCCAATTTTCGATGGTGCTACTGTTGATGAGATTGCTGATCATGTTAAAAAAGCAGGTTTACCTGAACTTGGTCAGACCTATTTATATGACGGTGAGACCGGTGATCGTTTCCATCAGAGAGCTACCGTGGGTATCATTTACATGTTGAAATTATCTCACATGATTGATGATAAGATGCACGCGAGGTCTATTGGTCCTTACTCTCTTATTACGCAACAACCACTTGGTGGTAAGGCACAGTTTGGTGGTCAGCGTTTTGGGGAGATGGAAGTTTGGGCACTAGAGGCTTTTGGTGCAGCAAATATTCTTCAGGAGTTATTGACCATTAAGTCTGATGATATTCAGGGTAGAGCAAAAGCTTATGAAGCAATTGTGAAAGGTAATAATTTGCCCGAGGCAAATATCCCGGAATCGTTTAATGTTCTTATACACGAACTTAGAGGATTGGCGTTGGATGTGACCTTTGAGTAGTGATAGTACTTTTCTTACCTTTTTCTAAAAATTAAAAATATTAAAATGGCTAATTTAAAAAATCAGAACCTGACGACTAATACATCATTTAATTCTATAGCTATTAGTCTAAGTTCTCCGGATGATATACTGGAAAGATCTTACGGTGAAGTATTAAAGCCTGAAACTATAAATTACAGATCTTACAAACCTGAACGCGATGGGCTTTTTTGTGAGCGTATTTTTGGTCCTGTTAAAGATTTTGAATGCGCTTGTGGAAAGTATAAGCGAATAAGATACAAAGGAATAGTTTGTGACAGATGTGGTGTTGAAGTCACTGAGAAAAAAGTGAGGAGAGAGAGAATGGGACACATTAAGTTGGTTGTTCCCGTTGTACACATCTGGTTTTTCAAATCGCTGCCTAACAAAATCGGTTACTTACTTGGTTTGTCTTCCAAGAAACTTGAATCGATCATCTACTATGAGCGATTCGTAGTAATTCAAGCAGGAGTGAAGGAAAAGGAAGGTGTGTTTAAGATGGATCTGCTATCAGAGGAAGAGTACATGGAAGTGCTTGAAACTCTACCTAAAGAAAACCAATCCTTAGAAGATGAAAATCCTGATAAGTTTATCGCAAAAATGGGTGCAGAAGCAGTTTGTGATCTACTTGAAAGATTAGAACTTGAATCCCTTAGTTATGAATTACGTCATCAGGCAGCAACCGAAACTTCTCAACAAAGAAAATCTGAGGCCTTAAAGAGATTACGTGTTGTAGAAGCTTTCAGAGATGGTCAGGAAAGAATGGAGAATAAGCCGGAATGGTCTGTCATCAAATATCTGCCTGTTACGCCTCCTGAGCTAAGACCATTAGTGCCCCTAGATGGCGGGCGTTTTGCAAGTTCCGATTTGAATGATTTATACAGAAGGGTTATTATTAGAAATAACCGTCTGAAAAGATTAATGGAAATTAAGGCTCCAGAGGTAATCCTTAGAAATGAGAAAAGGATGCTACAGGAAGCAGTCGATTCACTATTCGATAACTCAAGGAAATCTAATGCTGTAAAAGCAGAAGGTGGAAGAGCATTGAAATCCTTAAGTGACGTGCTAAAAGGAAAACAAGGACGTTTCCGTCAAAACCTTTTAGGAAAAAGGGTTGATTACTCAGGTCGTTCTGTGATTGTAGTAGGTCCAACATTAAAGTTGCATGAATGCGGACTTCCCAAAGGTATGGCAAGCGAACTGTTTAAGCCTTTTATCATCAGGAAACTAATTGAAAGAGGCATTGTTAAAACAGTAAAATCTGCTAAAAAGTTAGTTGATCGAAAGGATCCTGTAATTTGGGAAATTCTCGAAAACATACTTAAAGGTCATCCGATATTATTAAACAGGGCACCTACTCTTCACCGACTTTCAATTCAAGCTTTTCAGCCACAATTGATTGAAGGCAAGGCAATTCAATTACATCCGCTTGTATGTGGTGCATTTAATGCCGATTTCG
>SLKL01000167.1 GCA_007134625.1 Saprospiraceae bacterium | reverse complement strand
AAGCTCTCCCTTTGTGTTGATGGGAATCACCTTTATATCCAGGCCTTTCTCTTCTGCTATCATCTGCCAGGGAACGATATTGCTGTGGTGCTCCAATTGAGAGAGGATAATAGTCCCGCCTCTTTTGAAGAACTTCCTACCGTAAGTTTGAGCCACCAGATTGATACCTTCCGTAGCTCCACGGACGAAAATAACTTCCCTGCTATGCTGTGCATTGATAAAAGCTCTCACTTTTTCTCTTGACTGCTCGAAAAGATCGGTCGCATGCTGACTCAGAGAATACACACCCCGATGAACATTGGCATTTTGCTCGCGATAATATTTTTGTATCACGTCAATGACTTCCTGAGGCTTCTGACTTGAAGCAGCACTATCGAGAAATACCAATGGCTTTCCGCTCATCTGAGTATTCAGAATGGGAAAATCAGCCCGCGCCTCACGGACAGGTCTGAACTTGATTGCCGTATGTTCCTTTAAGCTTGTTGCCACGGTCTTTTATATTTTGTCCAATTCGAATTGTACCTTCTCAGTTAATAGTTTCTTGATTGGATCATTATCTACAGATTCGAATACCTCCGCCAAAAATGCAATTTTTACGAGTCTTCCGGCATCGTCCTTGTTAAGCCCTCTTGACATCAGGTAAAATAGAATGTCTTCTTCCAAATGTCCAATTGTAGCACCGTGACTGCATTTAACATCATCGGCATAAATTTCCAATTGTGGTTTGGAATCCATTCTGGCATGCGGACCGGTAATCATCGTATTATTCTGCTGAAAAGCATTGGTTTTCTGAGCATCTTGTCTGACCAGAACTTTTCCATTGAAAACACCACGCGATTTCCCTGTCAGTACCCCTTTATACCACTCTTTACTTTCGCAATGTGGAATGGCATGATCGAGGAAGGTCTGATTGTCGATATGCTGGTCTTCTCTTCCAATGAAAAGACCAAACATATCGGTATTTGTGTTGCTCTCTTTGAGGTGGACCTCTAAATTATTCCTCACAATTCTACCGCCAAGGTCTGCCGTAAGACTGTAAAAATGACTATTGGCATTTTGGCTGGCGATCATATTGTGGATGATAAAATCTTCCAGACCTGTTTCCTGAATTTTAAAGTGATTGAAAGAAGCATATTTTTCTACATGCACCCTTTCAGCAATATTTGCAAATACTGTCGGTTGTTCATTTTTTCCGCTGTGAGCATGTTGCTCTAAAATGGTCACCCTACTATTTTCTCTTGCCAAAAACAAAAGTTGAGGGTTGGCAATTAATGCCTGTTCACTGCTTGTATAGTAAAAAAGCAATTGCAGCGGCTTCTCAATTTCTTTACTCTTCTGTATTTCAACGACTATTCCATTTTTCGAAAGACCGGCATTGAGTTGCAGGAATGAATTGTTGCTTTCATTCAATAGACTGTCCCAAACATTTATTGACTCATTATGCAATTCCTCATCTTCATTCATCTGATCAAGGACGTGCATAGAAAGCCCTGCCTGAGTAATATTGGAAAGCTCCGATTGGTACATTCCGTTAATAAAGCAAAGCCTGTCACCGCCAATCTCATTTTTATACATAGCAGAACAATTATCTTTGTCCTCCTGTGTAATCTGATCCTGTCGGGGTATCGAATACTCTTTATTAAACACACGAGCAAAAGAAGTATATTTATAGTCTTCATTGCGCATTGTTGGGAATCCTGTCTTTTCAAGGTTTTCACTACCCTTTACACGCAATCGATGAAAAGCCTTTGACTTCTCGCCATTGAGACTTTTATTTAAATCTTCGATCAAGTTTTTGAAATGACCCGGTATTTCTGTTTGATATTTTGGTAACATAATTCTTTTTATTAAATTGAAGGTTGAAAATTGAAGATTGAAAATGATTTATATTTTACGATATTTTTCAGATCTCAACTTTTACCTAAACTATTTTTTGTTGTTTTTACAATACTTGCTAAAAGTCTAATAATTGATTTTACATTCTCTTTTGTCTTGATTATCCTCTCATCAGAAAGGAACTCTGCGTCTTTTAATAAATCGAGCCAATAGTCTGTTTCATTTGCTTCTTTTAAAGCTACGTTCATTTTGTTCAAAAAATCAGCTTTGGATTGTGCATGTTCCGCTTCTTTTATTAAAGCTCCTATTGCAGTACCACTTCGAAGCAACTGCCTTGATAACACAAATTCCTTTTGTTCTTTAATCAAAAATTTATAAATCTCAATCACCTCCAACGCAAAAGCATAAGATTTGTCCATCACCACATTGTCCCTTCTTTTTTCCATCAAATTCTCAATTTTCAAGCCAGCTCATAACATTCTTTGTGATTGCGAAATAAGTTGGTGTTTAAGGACAAGACAGGGATCTTCAATTTTCAACTATTCTCTCTCCCTACTTGTTGGGGAGAAGCAGGCACTCTTCAATTCAAAAACCCCCTGTGTCTGTAGTTTAAAATTTAATTTCAAGTACCAAAAAATATTGATTTATCTTACCAATATTAACCCCACAAAAAAGATTCAATCTTCCTACTTCCGAACTTTATAAACTTTCACACTTTACGAACTTTAAGAACTCATTCATTTTCAATTTTCAATTTTCAACCTTCAACTAAGTGAAACTGTTCCTTAATCCAATCATAACCTTTTTCTTCCAGTTCGAGAGCGAGGTTTTTATCACCTGACATTACAATTTTTCCATCGATAAGGACATGGACATAATCGGGAACTATGTAGTTCAATAGCCTTTGATAGTGAGTAATCACGAGAAAAGACCTCTCGGGTGATCTCATTGAATTTACTCCGTCCGCGACTACTTTTAGTGCGTCAATATCGAGACCTGAATCTGTTTCATCGAGTATGGCAAGTGTAGGTTCAAGTACTGCCATTTGCAGGATTTCATTACGCTTTTTCTCTCCACCTGAAAAACCATCGTTTAGTGATCTTTTCAGCATAGAAATGTCCATTCCAAGAGATGCAATTTTTTCCTTCAACAATCTTAGCATCGAAGCTGCATCCAACTCTTCCTGACCTCTACTTTTTCTGATGGAGTTGATGATCATTTTCAGGAAATTAGAGTTAGAAACTCCGGGGATTTCTACAGGATACTGAAAACTGAGAAAAAGACCCTCTCTTGCTCTTTCGTCTGCATCCAACTCAAGTAAATCCTGACCTAAATACTCTACGCTTCCACCATCAATTTCGTAATCATCCTTGCCTGCTAGTGCAAACCCCAGCGTACTTTTACCCGATCCGTTAGGTCCCATAATAGCGTGGACTTCTCCCGGTTTTATTTCCAAATTCACTCCCTTTAGGATAGGCGTTTCTTCTACACTAACTTTTAAATCATTTATTTTTAACATAACTTATTCGACTTTTCGGTTTTTATTGATTTTAGTTTATTTCAAATTTTAATTTTACCCAACACTTCCTTCAAGGCTGATTTCCAGTAACTTTTGTGCTTCTACTGCGAACTCCATCGGCAATTCGTTAAACACCTCTTTACAGTATCCATTGACGATTAAATTAATGGCGTCTTCAATACTTAGTCCCCTCTGCGTGCAATAAAAAAGCTGATCAGCACCAATCTTAGAGGTAGTAGCTTCGTGCTCAACCTTACCCGTTGGATTTTCAATTTCTATGTAGGGAAAAGTATGGGCACCACAACGATCGCCCATTAACAGGGAGTCACATTCTGAGTAGTTGTGTGAATTCTCGGCTCGCTTACCGATTTTTACCAAACCACGATAAGTATTGTGACTAAATCCGGCTGAAATACCTTTAGAGATGATTGTACTTTTGGTGTTTTTTCCGAGGTGAATCATTTTGGTTCCGGTATCTGCCTGCTGGTGATTATTGGTTACGGCTATGCTATAAAACTCACCCATGGATTCATTACCCTTGAGGATACAACTTGGGTATTTCCAGGTAATCGCAGACCCCGTTTCCACCTGAGTCCAGCTGATTCTAGATTTATAGCCTGCGCAAAGACCTCTTTTGGTTACGAAATTGTAAACACCCCCTTTGCCGTCCTTATCACCGGGATACCAGTTTTGAACTGTGGAGTATTTTACAAAAGCCCTTTCTTTTGCGTAGATTTCAACCACTGCAGCATGAAGCTGATTTTCGTCTCTCATGGGAGCCGTACAACCTTCAAGATAGCTCACGTAGCTATCGTCCTCAGCAACTATCAGCGTTCTTTCAAACTGACCGGTATTGGCTGCATTGATTCTAAAATAGGTTGAAAGTTCCATTGGACAGTGCACACCTTTTGGTATATAGCAAAAAGAACCATCAGAAAAAACAGCCGAATTCAGTGCTGCAAAATAATTGTCATTTTGCGGCACCACGGAACCCAAATACTGCCGTACTAAATCAGGATGTTCCTGAACAGCCTCGCTGAAGGAGCAGAAAATGATTCCCAATTCGGCTAATTTTTCTT
>SLKL01000276.1 GCA_007134625.1 Saprospiraceae bacterium | reverse complement strand
TTGTTGTAATAAGAGGAAGCTATAAGAACCGTGATAAAGTAAGAACGGTTCTAGAGGTTATACCTGAAAAAGACAGGGTAATTGTAGAAGATGTGAATATTGTTAAACGTCACATCAAACCGACAAATGATAGCCCGGGTGGTATCAAAGAAAAAGCTGCGCCGATTCATATCTCTAATGTCATGTTGGTAGATCCTAAAACCGGGGAACCAAGCAGAGTTGGAAGAAGAGTAGAAAATGGAAAAATTGTAAGGTATTCAAAAGCTTCAGGAGAAACGATTAGCTAATTTTTTTTAACTGATCTACCTGAATACTAAAATTGTAATAAGTAGTAGAAATGAAATACGTACCGAATTTAAGAAAGAAATACAACGAGGAGATTGTCCCACAATTGATGGAGCAGTTCAACTACTCGTCTATAATGGAGGTTCCCAAACTGGTTAAGATATCAATCAACCAAGGACTTGGTGATGCTACTCAGGATAAAAAACTTGTGGATGTTGCCCTGAATGATTTGTCAACTCTTGCTGGTCAGAAAGCTGTTCCTACTAAGGCTAAAAAGTCTGTTTCTAACTTTAAGTTAAGAGAAGGAATGGTGATTGGAGCTCGAGTTACGCTTAGAAAGAATAGAATGTACGAATTTCTTGAGCGTTTAGTTGCAGTTGCACTGCCTAGGGTTAGAGACTTTAGGGGTATAAATGATAAGAGTTTTGATGGAAGGGGTAACTATACCTTAGGTATTTCAGAGCACATTATTTTCCCTGAAATAGACCTTGATAAAGTAAGTAAAATTACCGGTATGGACATTAGTTTCGTCACTACTGCACAAACTGATGCCGAAGCTTTGGCACTACTGAAAGCATTTGGTATGCCGTTTAAAAATCAAAAGAATTAATTAATAAATATATTTAACCAATGGCCCGAAAATCATTAATAGCCAGAGAAAGGAAAAGACAAAGATTGGTTGAGAAGTACGAAGAACTTCGCAAGCAGTTAAAAGAAGAAGGGAGATGGGAGGAACTGGACAAGTTGCCTAGAAACTCTTCTAAAGTCAGACTACACAACAGATGCAGACTGACAGGAAGACCTAAAGGGTATATGAGGAAGTTTGGTTTGTGCAGAGTAAAGTTTCGTAAAATGGCTAACGAAGGGAAAATTCCCGGAGTTACTAAAGCAAGTTGGTAATAACAAGTAAATTTAAAAAACATGAGTCATTCAGATCCAATAGCTGACTATTTGACCAGAATCAGAAATGCCCAGATGGCAGGTCATAGAATAGTGGAAATTCCACTTTCAGGAATAAAAAAGAAGATCACTGAAATCCTCTTTGACAACGGATATATATTCAGATATAAAGTTGAAGAGAGTGAAGGTCCTCAGGGAGTTATTAAAATTGCCTTGAAATACGATCAGAAAACAAAGGAACCTGCAATCAAGTCATTAGGTCGTATCAGTAAGCCCGGCTTACGCAAGTATGCCGGAGTTGATGAGATTCCAAGAGTAATTAATGGTTTAGGTCTTTGTTTGGTTTCTACTTCTAAAGGAGTAATGACAGATAAGGAAGCACGAAGGGAAAACCTGGGTGGTGAATTGATTTGCTACATATATTAAATATTTATTGTCATGTCAAGAATAGGAAAAGCACCGATCGCTATACCGGATAAAGTTGAAGTATCGGTATCAAAAGGGAATGAAGTAACAGTAAAGGGACCGAATGGTACGCTTACTCGTCAGTTAGATCACGATATGATCATCGATATCAAAGATGGTGAGATTGAGGTAAAGAGACCGACTGATCAGCAAAGACATAAATCATTACATGGTCTGACCAGATCTCTGATTGCCAATATGATTACCGGAGTATCAGATGGTTTTAAGAAAGAACTTGAATTGATCGGGGTAGGATACAGGGTTGCGAATACCGGTAACCTACTTGAATTGACATTGGGGTATTCTCACCCTGTTTATTTTTATGTGCCCGACGATATCAAAGTGACTACCACTACTGAAAAAGGTAAAAGTCCCAGAATTTCGCTTGAGTGCCCTAATAATGAACTGTTGGGACTTGTGGCTCATAAAATCAGGTCATTTAGAAAGCCTGAGCCATATAAAGGTAAAGGTGTAAGGTTCTTGGGTGAACAGATTAGAAGAAAAGCTGGTAAAACAGCTGCCAAGTAATAGCTATTTGAATGGATTGTATCTGGCTTATGCCGGTTAACTGCATAAATGCTGTAAAATGAAATTAACTAGAAGGAAAAGAATTAAGTACCGCGTAAGGAGTAAAATCTCCGGTACTCCTCAGAGACCAAGACTCTCTGTTTACAGAAGTAATCTTCATATCGATTGCCAGTTGATTGATGATATTAATGGCAAGACCTTGGTTTATGCTACATCAAAGGATGAGAGTATTCCTGAAGGAAGCTCCAAAGTTGAAACAGCAAAAAAAGTAGGTGAAATACTTGCAGAGAAGGCTAAATCTGCCAAAATTGAAGATGTTGTTTTTGATAGAAGTGGGTACAGATACCACGGTAGAGTGAAAGCATTGGCAGAAGGAGCCAGAGAGGGAGGTCTTAAATTTTAATATAATATAATTATCTATAATACAATGAGAGATAATAAAAACAGAATTAAAGCAGCCGAAACAGAACTTCAGGACAAGTTAGTCGCTGTCAACCGGGTAGCTAAAGTAACTAAAGGTGGTAGGACTTTCAGTTTTTCTGCTATTGTGGTAGTCGGTGATGGTAATGGAACAGTCGGTCAGGGATTGGGTAAAGCCAGAGAAGTATCTAGTGCCATTGCAAAAGCAATAGACGATGCTAAAAAGAATTTAATTAGGTTCCCACTTATCAATGGTACAATTCCGCATGATCAGCGTGGAAAGTTTGGTGCAGGTAAAGTTTACATAAAGCCAGCATCAGCCGGTACCGGTGTTATCGCAGGTGGTGGTATGAGAGCTGTGTTGGAAACAGCTGGAGTACAGAATGTTCTTGCTAAGTCATTGGGAAGTTCCAATCCGCATAATGTTGTTAAAGCAACTATCGATGCATTATCAAGATTGAGAGATCCTAAAACTGTAGCTAAGACCAGAAGAATTCCTCTTAAAAAGGTTTTTAACGGGTAATTTAACCCAACAAGATATAATTTTTATCATGGAAAAAGTAATTGTAACCCAAGTCAGAAGTAGTATTGACAGACCCAAAAGACAAAAAGCGACACTTATCGCTTTGGGATTGGGAAGAATTAATAAATCAAAGGAACATACACTTAGTCCTCAGATTAAGGGTATGATCAATAAAGTATCTCATTTGATTAAAGTTGAAGAGGCCAACTAAAATCAAAATTGTTGATTGATAAAATAAAAGAAGTCATGGAATTACATTCTTTAAAGCCGGCTAAAGGCTCAAATAAATCAGGGAAGGTAGTTGGTAGAGGTACCGGTTCCGGTCGCGGTAGAACATCTACGCGTGGACATAAAGGTGCAAAGTCCAGATCAGGATTTAAAAATAAACGCAATTTTGAGGGAGGTCAAACACCCCTTCAGATGAGATTGCCAAAATTTGGTTTTAACAGTCCGAACAGAGTGGAGTATTTCCCGGTTAATCTTGACCTTCTTCAACACTTTAGTGAGAAGTTTGATACCAATGAAATTACTCATGAACTACTTGTTGAAAAGAGAGTAGTAAAGAAATATCACAAAATCAAAATACTTGGAAGGGGGGAATTAAATGGTCCTGTCTCTGTTCAGGTGCATGCAATATCAGATTCAGCGAAAAATATTATTGAAAATATCGGTGGTAAAGTGACCCTCCTCTAAATTGTAGAAATGAAAAGACTTATAGAGACCCTCCAGAATATTTGGAAAATCCCCGAACTGAGACAGCGTATTATATTCACTCTTGGTTTATTGGCTGTTTTTAGATTTGGATCTTATGTTGTCCTACCGGGTGTTATGCCTGAAGCTCTAGCAGCAGCTACAGCTGAGAGGTCTGCAGCAGATATTCTCGGTTTGATTAACATATTTACCGGAGGAGCCTTTAACAATGCCGCTGTTTTTGCATTGGGGATTATGCCCTATATTACCGCTGCCATTATTGTTCAGTTATTGGGATTCGCTGTCCCTTACTTTCAAAGACTGCAACAAAAAGAGGGTGAAAGTGGTAGAAAAAAACTTACTCAAATTACTCGTTTACTAACAGTTGCTATTACCTTGGTTCAAGGTGGTGGCTATCTGACCTTAATATCCTCTTTCGGTGCTGTTGACCCCAATGTTCCGCCAGGCTTGTTCTGGTTTTCTAATATTATTATTCTATCAACAGGTACTACTTTTGCCATGTGGTTAGGTGAGCGGATAACAGATCGGGGTGTTGGTAATGGTATATCTTTATTGATTACCATTGGTATCATCGCTATGCTTCCGCAAGCATTTGCATTTGAGGTAGTCTCTCAGGTAGAGACTAGCGGATTCTTTATCTTAGTTCTTGAATTAGCTGCACTTTTTG
>SLKL01000226.1 GCA_007134625.1 Saprospiraceae bacterium | reverse complement strand
TTTGCTTTTATTTTTGCTTTGATTCTTGTTTTTCTCGCTTTGGCAGCACAGTTTGAGAGTTTTGTGGATCCATTCGTCATTATGTTTACTGTTCCGTTGGCCTTAATAGGAGCCTTGATATGTTTGCATGTCTTTGGGCATACCATGAATATTTTTAGTCAGATTGGTATAATTGTCCTCGTTGGTATTGTCACGAAAAATGGTATTCTTATAGTGGAGTTTGCCAATCAAAAACTACCTTCCTCCAAAACGCTAAAAGAAGCTGCACTGGAAGCCGCAGGTTTGAGGTTCAGACCAATTCTGATGACGAGTCTGGCAACTTCTCTGGCTACTTTACCTATTGCCCTTGCTCTTGGAGCCTCGGCAACTTCAAGGATTCCAATGGGTATAGTTGTAGTTGGTGGATTGATGTTCTCGCTTTTATTAACTTTGTACATTATTCCGGCGATGTACGTTTTGTTATCGAGAAAAAGTAATCTTTTAAATACTCAGGAAACTAACCCTTCATGATCAGGACTTTTAATGTTATTATCTTTCTGTTCTCTTCTGTTTTTCTCCTAAGTGGGCAGGATTCGAGCTTGTCACTTGAGGAGGCTTTCGGTCAGGCAATGCTGGAGAATTATGGGATAAGGATTGCAATAGTTGACAGTGAAATCGCTGCAGTGGAAAATCACCCCGGTAATGCAGGATTACTACCAAGAGTCAATTTGCAATCAGGCTTGAATTATTCATCAAATAATACCAAGCAGACTTTTTTTGATGGTCAATTGAGGGAGGCTAATTGGGCCGGTACTTTTGGATTCAATACTGCTATACAAGCAGATTGGACGGTTTATGATGGGGGTGCTGCCCGCAACCGAAAATTTATCCTTGAAAGCAATGAGCGTCTTAGTGAACAACAATTGGAAGTCTTGTCCAGAGATCTTCTTGTGCGTTTGGCGAATGCCTATTACGCAGTATTGTATTATCAGGATGCGGAAGAACTGTTGGCACAAAGTGTGGCATTTTTCGAAGACCTTGAACGCCTTGAGCAGGAAAGACTCAGATTGGGTCGTGGTACGCGAATCAATCTTTTGCAAACACAGACGGAATTAAACAGAGAGCGGGCGAGACTTGAACAAATGAGCAGCTGGAAAAAAACCGCTCGAATGGACCTCTTTCGACTGATGAATGTAGAAGACGAGGGAGCTGCACTCCAATCTGAGGGTTATTTTGAGGATGCTGAACTGGATGCTGATCTACTGGCAGATGAAATACAGGCAGAAAACCCGGAAATTATGCTGGAGTTGATTCGTCAGCAAATCAGTGAATTGAATCTCGAGCTCCGCGAATCTGAAAGGTATCCCACTCTTGACCTCAATGCGGGTATCAATCATACTTACACCAGATCTGATGTAGGTCTCTTACAGTCCAACAGGAATTATGGACCTTTTGTCGGAGCTACCTTACGATTCAATATTTTCGATGGGGAGCGAAGTAGAAGAGCCATCCAAAGAGCTGAACTGGAAACCAGAATAAGTGAATTCCAGATTGCAGATTTAAGAGCGGCATTGGATGCTGAGCTGAGGATTCGTTTTGAAGAGTTTGAAAGTGCAGGTCGTGTTCTCGATATTGAACTCAATAATGAAGAACTCGCAAGGCTTAATCTTTCTCTAGCTGAAGAAATGTACAGAGCAGGACGAATCAGTAATTTTGAACTCAGAGAAATCCAACAGCAACTGGTCAGAACTGAAGAGGCAGTAGCTGCGCTCAGGAGATCAAGAGCTACCGCTTACATCAATTTGATTGCGTTGACCAATCGGTTTTTTTGGTAGGATTTTTTCAATATAAACCTCAGTAAATATCCACAAAAGTCAAATCACAACCGAATTATCCCACTAAAAGAAACAGACCTGCCATCAGAAGGCCATATTCCCGGTCCGGGATACATTGTAGGTCGTTTGGTGAAATACTTTTTGTCAAAAATATTATTTACATTGAACCTCAATTCAAATTGACCGGTAAGTCTGAAAGATGCACTGAAATCCCAAAGCTGATATGAAGGGACTAAGCCTACAGCGCCACTTGCATCCGGTGTTTTGGTGTTTAACGGATCAGCATAAGTTTCCCCTACATACTGATGGTTTAAAGAGGCTGTAAACCTCGGTATCTCGAATAGTGCTCCTGTGCGAATAAGCCACTCAGGAACTGATTCTATGGAATTGCCTTTCAGATAAATATTTTCTTCCCCGCTTCTAATTTCTCCTGAAGTATATCTGCCATCCATATACGAGCTGGCATTGAAAATACTAAGACGCAGGTAGTCATTGTCCAGAATGTTAAAATTGATAAATAGTTCAACTCCATCCGTCATGCTGTTTCCAATATTGCTTTTTACCAAAAATGTATTTCCATCAATGGTCTCTACAAGATTGCCTAATCTATCACCTATGTATGTACGGAAAAAGGTGAGGTTGTACTGGAAAATATCATTGGAATAATTTTCAATTCCTATCTCTGCATTATAACCGAAAGAGTGTTCAAGGTCCCGGGAAATTCTGGAAAATGGATCTCCGGGCACTAAATCCTGAAAAAGTACCGGTCTGTTAGCCTGACTGATTCCTGCAAAAATTCGTCCACCCGTAGGGAGGAAATATTGTCCGTGCACTCCCAATGTAATGAAATCATAGGGGATTTCTAATGGCACTTCATCTTCTTCAATATAATCAATCCTGCCGCTCAAATCTGATGAGCCGGTTTCAATTCTGATTCCGGGAGAAATACTAAACTGCTGATTGATCCAAAGTTGATTCTCTACAGCGAATGCCAGACTATTACTCAATAACTCTAAGTCCCTGCCAAATCCACCCGGCACTGAAAGATCATAATCAAATCCGGTTGTGCCAATGCCTCTTTGCTTCCTTAAGTTTTTATTGTTAAAATATCGAATGGAGGCACTGAGGTCATTTTTTATTGTACCTATGGTGTAGTGATGTAGCATACGCAATTCAAGTGTTCTGCTGTAGTAGTCGTGTACAGCCACATCTCTGGGTAAAAAATCATTTGTTTCCGGGTCTATCAAATCCTCGCGAACTGAGTTTCCGGGAAAAACAACTGAACTTCTGTCCCCAAAAACACCTGATGCGGAAAGAGAAAACTGTGTGTTTTTAGTAGGATTCCAATCAAAAATTAAAGCCGGAATGATTATATCCGGAGAATAATAATTCCTGAATCGGGTAGCCATTCGTGGATTTTCATTGAACATCTCGTCATTTAATGGACCCGGTATTTGATATAAATAAGTACTTCTTGATAATTCTGCCGTGATGGATAGGTCAGTTTCCGGAAAGTCATATTTCAAAGAAAGGTGCTGCGCCTCAGCATCTGACCTGGCATTGTCTCTGTAGCCGTCCGATACTCGTCTGTGGTAGTAGGCAAGATAAGTAAGATTGCCAATTTTACCTCCAATTGAATTGTAGGTCGAGAGCAGGCCAAAAGAACCGGCAGTGGTTATGGACTCAAAAGAAACTACCCTGCTTGTATCGGGCTTTTTGAGGATATAATTTAACATCCCTCCAAATTGCTGACCATATTGCAATGCCCCGGTTCCCCTTATCAATTCGATCCGCTCAACAGCTTCCATAGGAGCAGAATAATGTGAGGCGGGATAACCGTACATATCCGTATTGGTAATTATTCCATTTTGACGAACACTCAATTCCCAGCTTCTGTGCGCATCCAATCCCCTGAGTGAAATATTGACCTGATTACCTGCTCCGTCCATGTCATAAACAAATGCTCCCGGAATTCTGGAAAAAATCTGCCTTCCGACTTTTTCACCGATATTTGCCGGCATATTTTGTAAGGGAATCTCTTCCAATTTCCTTCCACCAAGCACCATTAAATTCGTGTATTCTGCTATCGGCTTAACATTCCCCGCCTCTCTGAAGGCTTGAACCTGAATCTCACCAAAATCCACACTCATAATGGTGTCATTTTGCGCATTAATCAGAATGGGGAATAGAAAAAGCAGACAGGAAATAAACTTTGGGATATTTGTTTTTGAGGGGGTAGATTTACTTTTCATAAAATCTTTGTTTTGGGCTGCAAAGATAGTAAAATGGATTAGCACTTCCTACTTCCAACTCCCTACTTCGTATTTTTATATTTTAAACTACATAGGTACATAAGAACACATAGTTTTTTGGTCTTTTGATCTCGCAAAGATAACTTCATGAACTCATTTTCAATTTTTCTCATCAGTCCATTTCATTTCCTTACCAGACAGGTCTGCGTCTAAGGACGAGATAAACCAACTTTACGGAAAATTAAACCATTTTTTCACCCCCCAACTTCTTGGGGGGGAGCATGCAATCTTCACTTTTCAATTAATTTCATCTTCTTACTTCCATGTCTTTTTTAACCACTATGTTCACAGAGGACACAGAGAATTCACGAAGGATATTTAGCGTAATGTCATTTCTACGGCTTGATAGATTATCTATGTGGTTCAAAAAAAATCTTCA
>SLKL01000352.1 GCA_007134625.1 Saprospiraceae bacterium | reverse complement strand
TTTTTAGTATTTTTTACGAAGAGACATCTAATAATTGCCCTGATCAATACCTTAACTCAGAAAAATTGATTTTTGAAAGAAAGTATAGAGAATATGAAATGGGAATTAATCAACTTCAAATGCTAAATCAATAAAAAAAATAAGGTTAATCTTCTAAAAATAAAATTTTTATTTTTGACCTTTATTTGAGTTAGGAGCCTACTTTTAGAGTTTTATTAAAAGTTAAGAGTTGATATTTATAGGTCAACATCAAAAAATCATTTTTTCCCTCTCCTTTTAAACAAAGTTACTATCTAAGTTTAACTTTGTATTTCCGATTAGGTAATGTTTTTTAAATATAAAAGATGCAAAATATCCCCAATTGTCCTCAATGCCAATCTGTCAATGTGTATCCCATGGATAACCTATACATCTGTCCTGAATGTGGATATGAATGGGTACAGGGTACTGAAGTGACAAAAGAAGAAGAAGTTGCCGCTGTTTTAGATGCCAATGGTAATGAGCTCAAGGATGGCGATTCAGTAGTGGTGATAAAAGATCTGCCCGTTAAGGGAGCACCCAAACCGGTGAAAGCAGGCACCAAGGTCAAAAGCATACGATTGGTAGATGGAGATCATGATATCGCTTGCAAAATAGATGGTTTTGGATCCATGTATTTAAAATGTGAGTTTGTGAAAAAGGCTTAAATCCTAAGCCGTCCATCTTATTCCCATCGAGGGAAAGGGTCCAAAAATTTTTCCCCTTTAAAGAAGGCTTTCATTTCATTTTTATCCAGTAAGCAGTCTTTTAAGTCGGCTATGATAGCTTTTTTATCCATATCCTGACCGATGAAGACAATTTCATTTATGCGGTCCCCTAACTGTGCATCCCATCGCGATTCGATCACTTCGCGGTTTTGGATAAAAGCGACATAATTCATTCTCTGTTCAAATGCCATGCTTGCCCACCAAACTCCGGCTCTTTCTACTCTTAGCGACCCTCCTGCCTGACTAAAATTTATGGCTACATTAGGTCTTGATGCCAGCCAGAATAAACCTTTCGCGCGAATGATGGTGGAGGGATATTTTTGATTGAGGTAAATCATCAGTCGTTCAGGATGGAAAGGCCTTCTGTGTCTAAATACAAAAGATGAAATACCGTACTCTTCGGTTTCCGGTTGATGCTCCTCCGCTTCCAACTCTTTTTGCCAGCCTGCTGATGATTCAGCCTCTTCGAGATCGAAAGATCCCGTATTCAGTATTTCATCTGGACTTATATTCCCGAATGTTGATTCTATTATTTTCGCTCCGGGATTGAGTTTTTTAAATGCAGCTTTCAAAAGCCCTTTTTTGTAATCGTCTATCAGGTCTGTTTTATTCAGTACGATTACATTGGCGAACTCTATTTGATCAGTCAACAGATTTACAATGGTCCGATAATCGTTCTCCATATCTGTCAAATTGCGATCCATTAGCAAGTCGTCTGAACCAAAATCCTTAAAGAAATTAAAGGCATCCACCACGGTTACCATGGTATCGAGCTTACTGAAATTGCTGAGATTAATGCCGTTTTCTGAATCTTCAAAAAAGAAGGTTTGCGCTAGAGGAACAGGCTCACTTATTCCGGTGCTCTCTATTAACAGATAATCAAATTTTTGCTGCTTTGCCAATTTCTCCACCTCAATAATCAGGTCTTCTCTTAGCGTGCAGCAGATGCACCCGTTACTCATCTCAACCAGGTTTTCTTCCGTTCTGGAGACATTGGTGGCATCTTCTATTAGCCTTCCATCCACATTGATCTCGCTCATATCATTGACAATTACAGCCACTTTTAAGCCGTGGTCCTGATTCAGAACGTGGTTTAGTAGAGTAGTTTTTCCCGCCCCAAGAAATCCACTTAAAACTGTTACCGGTAATTTTTTCATTATTCTGTATTTTTTAAATTATTTTTTTGCTGAGCGACCAAACTGGTTGGCGGCGATTTCGTACCAGGAGATAACATTTTTCAAATGCTGTGTTCCGTAAAGTTTTTTAAACTTGATCGTCTCAGGATTTTTGAGATTGCTGTATATGGATGAGTCCACTCCCAAAACCCCTTTCTATTACAAATTGCTGCAAAATCCAATATCTTCGTCATCAGGAAAAATCTTTCCTCAACGTAGCTATGGCTACGCCTGCGGAATATTTTACCTTCTTCCTCGATCTTAAATTTTTCGCTCATTTTCAAGTCGAAAAGGGTTTTGGGAGCAGACTCATGGTAAGCCTTTTGGATATAAAACCCGGTGAAAGCTTTATACCGCAATCTACCTCGATACACCTTTTCCATTCCTGATAATTTTTTGGTATCATAGTCCGTAATTTCCGAAGTTCTCTGTATCCAGTCTCAATAGTAATCTTTTAGCTCCACTTTCTTCTATAGTAGGCGATCTGTGGACAGCGGCCCTTACCCCATTGCCGGGATACAGACTTCCTTTTAGAATCAATACATCTTCAGGTTCAGCATAGATTGTTTTATCTGCATCTATAATGATTTCTTCATTTTCTTTTCCTGAATGCAGTGCATTGCGATCTATAGCCTCTTCCGGTAATACCAATGTTCCCGGACCAACATAAGTGCACAGTAGCCTCAAGTCATTACAATCTGTATGAAAGCGACGACACATGTTGTTGTTGATCGTTGATAAAAAGAACTTTATCTTTTTTGACTCGGTAAGCTCACTGAAAGTCTGTACTAAAAAGACAATATCCTCAATGAGAAAATGAGGGTGAAAGGAAGAGGTAATAAGTTCACTCTCAATAAATGTCCTTATTTCTCCAACCGTGCCCTCGGCTTTAAGGGATAAGCCGCTCTCTAAAATAGTGTGATATTCGGCCTCGGGTATATTCAGATTCCTTTGCCATAGGGTATAACTGTTTTCAGCTTGGTGAATCTCATTTAGGGTAATTGGCTTAGTCTCACTGCCGCTTAGTTCTTGTATCATTAATCAAATTTTATGTCTAAACTTTATAAATGCAACAATGTTGCAAAAATAGGTTTTATTTTTTAATTAAGCAATTCCATCCTGCTTTTTAACTTGTTCGATCTTCTTGAATGCTACCACTTCGGTGTATCAAATAATGCAGATTCAGGTAGTTGATTAAGATACCTCAATAAATATCTTCCTACTCCCTACTTCCATCTTCCTACTTCCTTCTTCCATACAGCTTTCCTGCATTTTGATATGCTTAAAATCATGTAATCCAATTGAGACCGACTGCTGTTAGTTAGAACCAGTCTTAAAATTAATTTTACTTTTGCATGGAAAAATTAGATGCGATATGAATATTCCACAACTCTTAGACCGGGAGCTTTTTTTTGGAGAACAGCAAATATCAGGTGCCCAGATATCTCCTGATGGTAAATACCTGGCTTTTTTAAGACCATATGAGAATACGAGAAACATCTGGATAAAAAAGTTGGATGAGGCTTTTGATGAGGCGAGATCGCTTACGGATCAAACTCAGCGTCCTATCAGTTCTTATTTCTGGTCAAGAGACGGAAAGTGGATTTTATATGTAAAAGATCAGGGAGGTGATGAAAACTACCATATATATAAGGTAGCGGCGGCAGGAAAAGATGAAGAGGGTATTCCTGTATCTGTCCAATTGAGTAAGGGAGAGCAAATCCGCGCATTAATATATTATGTATGCAAAAAAGACAGTGATTTGATCTACATCGGCCTGAATGATCGGGACCCGGCATGGCACGATTTATACAGTTTGAGGATATCCAATGGCGAGTTGACCAAACTCAGAGAAAATCACGAGCGGTATGTTAGCTGGATTTTCGATCACAATGATCAACTGAGGCTCGCCCTTAAAAATCAGCCTGACGGAAATACTGAGTTGTGGAGAGTGGATGAAGATAAGGAGACCAAATTGTTAGAGTGGACTGTTTTAGATTCATTCAATCCCGTGGTGTTTCACGAAGATAATCAGCAGGTGTATGCTGTTTCCAATGTAGGGGAGGAGATGGATTTAAGTGCTCTATTTCTTATGGATATCAACAGTGGAGCTATGGAGAAGGTAGAATCGGATCCTGAGGAGAAGGTGGATTTTGGCTCTTTGTTTTTTTCCGATAAAAAGAAAAAACTTATGAGCACCTCTTATACAGATGACAAAACGCGGCATTATTTCAAAGATGAGGAGCTTGAAACCCGGTACAATAGTTTAAAAAAAGAATTTGCACCATTGCGAATCAGTCTGAGGAGTCCAAGTCTTGATGAAAAGTGGTGGTTGCTGACAGCATATTCAGATGTGGAACCCGGCATGGTATATCTTTACAATTGGGAATCGGAGGAGTTGAAACTTCAATATCGTGTCAGACCTGAAATTCCAAGAGAAGCACTCTCAAAGATGGAAGCCATTTCCTATCCTTCATCGGATGGCTTGGTGATACCTGCTTATTTGACACTGCCTAAAGGATATGGCAGGGAAAACTTGCCTTTATTAGTAATGCCACACGGTGGTCCATGGGTCAGGGACTTTTGGGGATA
>SLKL01000396.1 GCA_007134625.1 Saprospiraceae bacterium | reverse complement strand
TCCCCATTCCTGCAGTCAATCCAAAATATTCATTTATGCCGGTTTCCGGCCCCATTAAGCGGGAGGCAAAAGCAAATAAAATTCCCCAGACCAATATCACATTCCCGTAAAGCAAGTAGTCAAAGAATTTATTCGACTCCAAAACCGCCGCATCCGATTTAAGTAGATTTTTTTCATTAGGTTTGAGCAGCCACTCTGTAAGGGGTAGCAGAAAAAATAGAAAAAACAATGGAAACCAACTCCAGATTCCCAAAAAATAAAGGGCAGGAATCATGGTTAAGGGACCGGCATACGCGAGAATGTACTTCATTAGATATAATATAGTGTATGCAAAATTAAACCACCAAAGGGGTTATTGAGTTTCAAATGTACAATTTTTTCGGTGAGTCAGTCAGAATCGCATTGAGCGTATTTTGATTATCTTTGCCAGCTTTAAAAAAAGAATTTCATGAGTAGTCAAAATTTCTTCGATTTAGAAGTCATCAATAAAATTAGTAAAACCTCCTTAGCTGCATCATTTCTGATGAAAATTCCTGAGGAGTTAAAAACTAAATTTAAGTATCAATCCGGTCAATATATCACTCTTAGGATAACCATTGACGGACAAGAGTTTAGACGCTCCTACAGTCTTTCGTCATCACCCGGTGAGGAAGAATTCCATTTTACCGTAAAAAAGGTAAAAGGTGGAAAGGTTTCGCCGGTTTTAGTTGATCAGGTTAACAAGGGGAATACGTTACAAATTAGTCAACCGGAGGGTAGATTCACCATGAATTTTGATCCCGGAGCTAAAAGGGATTTCTATTTTTTCGCCGCAGGTAGTGGAATCACACCTATTTTTTCACTAATAAAAGATGCATTGCGAAATGAACCCAAGAGTACAGTTTACTTGCTTTATTGCAATAAAACTGAAGATAATGTAATTTTCGGTGAAGAGTTATCAAAACTCCAAGAAAAGCACGAAGGTCAATTTATTATGGAAAACACTTACACGCAGAAGGGCAAGGGTTTTCTCACAAGATTGTTTGGTGGCAAAAAAGAGGTTGAATCGGAATTCAGTGGTCGGATTGACGGGAAAATGTTGGATTTGTTTTTTGATCGATATCCTGAAAAGCGGAAGGAATCGCACTATTTTATCTGTGGACCGGGAGGTATGATTCAGAATGTAAAAAATTATCTGACGGATAAAAAAGTTGAAGGGGACAGAATTCACATTGAGTTTTTCACCACTGACGAAGCTGACAAAAAAGAAATCAATGCTGTTCAGGACGCAAAGGCTCAGGTATTCCTTAATGGTGAGGATATCGAATTGAATATTCCTGCCGGAAAAAATATATTGGAGACTCTACAAGATGCCGGATATGATCCACCTTACAGCTGTACGAGTGGTGTATGCTCAAGTTGTATGGCAAAACTGGAAAGTGGAAAGGTTGAGATGGAAACCTGTCTTGCATTGGACGATTCAGAAGTAGCTGATGGTTATATTCTCACTTGTCAGGCAAAAGCGGTCAGTCCGGAAATCAAATTAACTTATGATGTCTAAAATTAGGCATTGAATAGAACGCAAATTAAAATAAGTCCTAAAAACAAGCGTTCAGAAACCGAATTTTAAGTATTTTTTTAAACCTTATATTCATTGAAACATTTTAACTTTGCAAAAAAAATTAAACAGCCATGAGTTATTTAAAACCATTTATTTTTTTATTAGGATTATTATTTCTCGTTAGTTGCCAAAATGAGCAAGAAAGCAGTGCGGGAGAAACTGCACCTGAGCTTACAACGACTGATGCAGCTGACGATCAAATGCAAACAAGAACGGATGCTGATGTCGCTGCTAATCATACAGCGACTAGTACCAGACCTGAAGCTCCTCGAGGTGGGACCACAACTATCGCATTCGATAGTGATATAGTCGATTTTGGTACTATTCAGGACGGAGAAAAAGTAACACACGAATTTACTTTTACCAATACAGGTGATGAACCTTTGGTTATTTCTAATGCAAGAGGAAGCTGCGGATGTACTGTGCCTGAGTGGGAAAGAAATCCTGTGATGCCCGGAGAAACCGGTTCTCTTACCGTAGAGTATGACTCAACAAATAAAGGTGGTGTTGGTGGAAAGGTAGATACCAAGTTCGTTACGATTACAGCTAATACGACTCCGGCCACACACAGACTAACTGTTAGAGCCAATGTTGTTAAGCCAGATGCTTAATTTTTGATTTTGACAAAAAATATAAAGCCCGATTCAATTTATTTGTTTCGGGCTTTTTTTTACCATAGATTCAAGTAGCTGAGTCCGATTGATATTTCATCACTTCCATCCCGACACCCACTTCATTACATTTAATTTTCGCTGATTATAGGGTGGGTACTTTACAGGGACTTCCGGTAGTACCGGTTTTTCCATAATGCTTTTATAATGGGAAAAAGTGCGGAACCCGGCCTGTCCATGATAACTACCTAAACCGCTGTGACCAACTCCCCCAAAGGGTAGTTTACTGTTGGTAATATGCATAATGGTCTCATTGACTCCACCTCCTCCAAATGATAGCTCATGGAGGATTTTATTCTTATCTCCGGAGGATGAGGTGAAAAGGTACAGTGCCAATGGTTTTTCAGATTCACTTACAAAATCAATAGCATCATCAGCTGAATTGCAGTCAATCAGTGGCAATAGAGGACCAAAAATCTCCTCCTGCATAATGGCATCAGTAGCACTGACATCTGTCAAAACTGTTGGAGATATAACTCTTGTTTCCGGATTGGTTTTCCCTCCAATTTCAATTTTCCCACTTTTCATCAGTCCTTTCAACCGTTCAAAGTGATCTTTATTTATGATAGAAACATAGTTATCATTGGCAAGGTCATACTCAAAGGATTCAACATAGTACTTCAGTTTATCAATGAATTGTTCTTTAATGGATGGATGAATGAGCACATAATCAGGGGCAATACAAGTTTGACCGGCATTGAGGAACTTTCCCCAGACTATTTTTTTAGCTGCATTATCAACATCTGCATCTTTAAGGACGATAGCCGGACTTTTCCCTCCCAATTCAAGCGTCACGGGGATCAATTTTTCCGCAGCGGCGCGATAAATGATTTTTCCAACACGAGTACTACCTGTAAAAAAGAATTTATTGAAATCCTGTTTGAGCAGTTCGGTGGTTTCTTCTACACCGCCTTCAACCACGCATAAGTAGGAGGGGTCAAAGTTACTGTTGATAATATTTGCCAGTGCTGCTGAGGTGTTAGATGAAATCTCACTGGGCTTAACAACCGCACAATTCCCGGCAGCCATACAGGCGATAAGGGGTGCAAGACTCAATTGTATGGGGTAATTCCAGGCACCAATTATCAGGCATACACCAAGTGGTTCCGGTTTTATATAGCCTGTTGAAGGGAAGTTAATTAGGTTACTACTGACTTTCTTATCCGCAGCCCAACTGTCGAGATTTTTCAGGGCATCATCTATGTCCATAGACAAAACTCCCAACTCAGTAACAAAGGTCTCATATTTGCTTTTTCCAAAATCTTTCCCAATTGCAGAGTAGAGCAAATCTTCATTTTCAATCAATAATTTCTTCAGCTTTTCAAGATTTTTTTTCCTGAAATTTAATTTTTTGGTCTCATGAGTCTTGAAAAAAAGTTGCTGACTATTTACAATTTGCTCCAAATCGGATGATTTCATACTAAAGAAATTAATAAATTATATCTGTAAAGATATTGAATTTGAGAAAGTTTTGCCTACTCACCCCTTTTTTTGTAAAAATCAATTTATCTCATATTCGCACCGCTGATTTTCGTCATTCTTAAAAGTGATTTTTATCATTTACGGGAGTGATCTTAAGTTTTCATTAAGCAATGCTGCACTCCTACCTTAGCGCAAAATAATAAAGAAATGGGTGTAATTGTGCTTTTGATAATAGCGAGTATTTGTGTGGCTGGTCTTTTCCTTTTTGGCTTTTTATGGGCTTTGAAAAATGGTCAATATGACGATGCCGAGGGACCCGCTGTAAGAATTCTATTTGATGATGGCACAATTAGTACTCCTAATTCTGAAGAAGAAAAAAAATCTGAAAAAGAAATTTAATAATTCAATCTTAAAATAAGTCCGGACTATGCAGTTGGAAAAATTTAGTTATGACAACAAGATTGTAAAGATGTTTGCCTACGCCACTATCCTTTGGGGTATAGTGGGTTTTCTGGTAGGATTACTGGCAGCTTTGCAATTGGTATTTCCCGTATTGAACTTTGATATGGCGGAGACCTCCTACGGGAGGGTAAGACCGTTACACACCAATGCAGCAATTTTTGCTTTTGTGGGTAATGGTATTTTTATGGGGGTATATTACTCTTTGCAGCGACTTTGTAAAGCGCGGATGTGGAGTGATTCTCTCAGTAAGTTCCATTTCTGGGGCTGGCAAATTATCATTGTAGCCGCAGCGGTTACTTTGCTGGCAGGTTTTACTCAGGGTAAAGAATACGCAGAATTGGAGTGGCCTATAGATATAGC
>SLKL01000322.1 GCA_007134625.1 Saprospiraceae bacterium | reverse complement strand
CGAAAGCCTCCTCAAGTGACAAGCTCGAATCCTGCCCACTTAGGAGAAAAACAGAAGAGAACAGAAAGATAATAACATTAAAAGTCCTGATCATGAAGGGTTAGTTTCCTGAGTATTTAATAGATTACTTTTTCTCGATAATAAAACGTACATCGCCGGAATAATGTACAAAGTTAATAAAAGCGAGAACATCAATCCACCGACTACAACTATACCCATTGGAATCCTTGAAGTTGCTGAGGCTCCAAGAGCAAGGGCAATAGGTAAAGTAGCCAGAGAAGTTGCCAGACTCGTCATTAGGATTGGTCTGAACCTCAAACCTGCAGCTTCCAGTGCAGCTTCTTTTAGCGTTTTGGAGGAAGGCAATTTTTGATTGGCAAACTCCACGATAAGAATACCATTTTTCGTGACAATACCGACGAGGACAATTATACCAATCTGACTGAAGATATTCATGGTATGCCCAAAGACGTGCAAGCAGATCAGCGCACCGATCAGTGCAAGCGGAACAGTAAACATAATGACGAATGGATCAACAAAACTCTCAAACTGTGCTGCCAAAGCGAGAAAAACAAGAATCAAAGCAAAAATAAAAGCAAAATAAAGCCCTCCGGCACTCTCTGCGAAATCTCTTGATGTTCCCGTTAAAGTGGTAAAGAAAGAATCATCTAAAATCTCATCAGCAATTTCATCCATTGCAGCTATGCCCTGCCCAAGACTAAAACCATCAGACAATCCGGCTGATACAGTGGCTGACACATAACGATTATATCTAAACAACTGAGGCGGAGAAGAACGCTCTTCAAGGGTAACAAGATTGGTAAGTGGAATTAACTCACCATGTCTGTTTCTCACACTCGCTTGTTTTAAATCAATGGGTTCATTACGGCTTGTTCTTATGGCCTCCCCAATAACTTCATATTGTTTTCCATTCATTATAAAAAAGCCATATCGCTGACCGGCAAAAAACAACTGTAGTGTTTCGGCTATATCCCTTACACTTACTCCAAGAGCGTTAGCCCTAATTCGGTCTATACTCACAGTGATTTCGGGTTTGGTAAACTTTAGATTGACATCCACTACATTGAAAGCTTCGTGTTCATTGGCTTTGTTCACGAAATCAGGAAGTACTTCACGCATACGATCTAGCGTCGGTGCCTGAATGACATACTGGACGGGAAGACCACTCAGGTTACGACCCACCTGTATGGTTTGATCCTGAGCAGCAAAAGAACGGGCAAAATTGTGCGCCCTTAATTTCGGAAAAAGATCGTTTATAATCTCTTGCTGACTTCTGTCGCGTCCAGAAGGGTCTGATAGTGCTACCCTGATAAAAGACGAATTCACTGAGGTCGATGCACCAAATCCGGGCGAGGTAACGGAAATTATCGATGTTTTTTCCGGTATCGTATCAATGAAATTCAACAATTCCATAACGTACTCATCCATCAATTCAAATGAAGTTCCCTCAGGAGCTGAACTGATCACCCTAAATCTGCTTTTATCTTCCAGAGGAGCCAACTCAGTAGGCAGCACATTGAGAAAATGGTAGATTCCAAAGCCCGCACCAAGTACTACGAAAATGGCTACCCAATGAACTTTCAGAAAAGCCTCAAGTGACTTTTTATAGCCCCGGTTGAGACCTGCAAAAAATGGTTCTGTTATACGATGTAAAAAGCCCTGAGTATCTCTTTTTTTCAATAGTCTTGAACCCAGCATGGGGGTCATAGTCAGGGAAACAAAAGTGGAAATGATTACCGCACCGGCCAACACCATTCCGAATTCCCTGAATAATCTTCCTGTTGCCCCTTCCAGAAAGATAATGGGCATAAAAACAGCAATCAATGCTACCGTTGTAGCAATAATAGCAAAATAAATTTCCTTGGCACCCTCCCTCGCTGCTTCTATCGGACTAAAACCTTTTTCTATTTTTTGATAAATATTTTCCAGCATCACTATGGCATCATCCACCACCAGACCTGTTGCCAATACCACGCCCAAAAGGGTGAGGATGTTAATAGTAAAACCGAAAACATACATGACAAAAAAGGATCCGATCAAAGAGATAGGAATAGCAACTACCGGAATGAGTGTTGTCCTCCAGTCCCTGAGAAAAAAGAAAATAACGAGTACCACGAGAATAAATGCCAGAAATATAGTGGTTTGCACCTCAGTGATGGCATTCCGTATGGTGGTAGTGGTGTCTATTGCATACCCAAGCTGAATATCCTCGGGAAGTTCTCTTTGCAGCTGCTCTACTCTACTGTAAAACTCATCCGCAATTTCAATATAATTGGCACCCGGCTGAGGCGTTACAGCAAGACCAACCATCGGAATTTTGTTATTTCCCCTAAGGAGGGTTCTCATGTTTTGGGGAGCAATCATAGCATCGCCCACATCTTTCAGTCGCACAATAGAACCATTATCCTCCCTGATAATCAGATTCCTGAATTCCTCAGCAGTACTCATCTGCCCGAAAGTCCTTATGGTAAGCTCCGTCCGATATCCCTCAATATTACCGCTGGGCAATTCCACGTTTTCACGATTTAAGGCATTCCTTACATCAACAGGACTGACTCCTAGCGCATTCATTTTTGCGGGATCGAGATTGAGGCGCATAGAAAAACGCTTACTTCCCCAAACTCTGATCAAACTGATACCCGGAATAGTCTGTAACCGCTCTTTAAGCACTTCATCTGCAAACTGAGTGAGCTGCATTAGATCACGTCTGTCACTTTGGACAGTCAGTACAACCACCAATGCAGAAGCATCCGCATCAGCTTTCTGCACGGTAGGTGGCTCCACATCGGGAGGTAGTGACCTTATGGATCGGGAAACCCTGTCCCGCACATCATTAGCGGCTGTCTCAAGGTCAACACTTAAATCAAACTCAACGGTAATAGTACTTCTGCCATCAGAACTCACTGAAGACATTTCGCTGATTCCGGCAATACCGTTGATGTTTTCCTCAAGCGGTTCTGTAATCTGCGATTCAATTACATCGGCATTGGCTCCCGGATAGTTGGTTACCACAGTTATTATCGGGGGATCGACACTGGGATACTCCCTTAAACCGAGATAGGTGGAACCGATTATTCCAAACAGCAATATCACTATTGACATGACTGTTGTCAGTACCGGTCTTTCTATACAAACTGATGACAGGCTCATAAAAAATTAATTGTCGTTGAAAGAAATTTCCACAATATCCACTGATACATTGGCACCATCCGCCAAAGACATCAAGCCGGTAGTAATCACCGTATCGCCTGCGCTCAGTCCCTCCTTAATTTCCACAAAATTATCGGTTCTGATTCCTGTTTGAATAGGCAAAGCTGTAGCTACCCCATCTTTTGCCACAAAAATGATCTGACCGTCAATTACTGGAATCACCGCCTCTGAAGGCACCATTGCCGCTTCCGGATTCACATCTACACTGAAATGAACTTGTGCAAACCTACCCGGTAAGAACAAACCTTCATCATTTTCTACCCGTGCACGTACGCGCATAGTCCTCGTTTGAGGATTGATACCCGGTTCGACAGCATATATTTCAGCCTTATGTCTTGTTGTTCTTCCAACGGTAGTAAATTCCACCACACTACCCACACCAATCTGATGGACGTAAAGCTCAGGTATATCAAAATCCAGCTTTAGTGGTCTTATCTGATGAAGAGTAGCTATGGTAGTTCCCGGGGAAACAAAATTCCCTTCACTTATATTCCTCAAACCAACCTGCCCTGCAAAAGGAGCATAGACATTCAGTTTGGATTTTCTGACTTCAAGCAGGTCTTTTTCTGCTATGAGAACAGACTCTCTGTTTCGCGCCCTCAGCACTTCCTCCTCACTGACAGCCTGAATTTCGAGAAGGGATTCTACTCTCTTTCTTTCATCCGCTGCAAGTTCAATTTCCAGTTCCAGCTTCTGAAGTTCCCCCCGCAACTCCCTGTCATCCATAGAGATGAGCAACTGACCTGATCTGACCGTGCTTCCTTCAGAAAAATTAATAGATCTGATAATTCCGGCGATTTCAGGTGTAATACTCAACTGCTCCCAGGCTGCAAATGTACCCGGAGTTACAATTTCATTTCCGATTTCCATTACTTTGACTTCAACACCCCTGACTTGTGTATCGGATGGTCCTTGCCTACCGGACTGACCCGATTGTACAGGCTCTTCTGATCCGCATGAATGAAGGATCAAAACCCCCAAAAAGAGAATCATAAACCGCTTAATTAGTAAGATTTTTTTCACGTTTAATATTTTACCCGTAAGCTAAATAATACAAAGTTAAGATAGTTTATTGCATGAAGGTTAAATATATGCAAAGGGGAATTTTTTTTTATCAAATTAGACTATCAAACAAAAATGCAGTCCTTTGATGCCTTTTGATATAAACTAAATACTTAAGGCAATTTAAAGATTTTATTAGTAAAATATTAAGCAGACGATTGGACTGATTCCCCCGTAAATTGAACACCGATTAACGATTAACGATATACGATTTATGAAGTATTCT
>SLKL01000418.1 GCA_007134625.1 Saprospiraceae bacterium | reverse complement strand
TCAATCTTGCTTCCTTTAAAAAATAAAGGTAGTTGGCAATGGAATTCCTGTGCAATCCGGTTTTTTGAGCCAATTTTGATAAGTTCGGCTTAAATGGCACCTGATGAGCAATGACTGTAAGCAACTGCAACATTTTTTTTGCCTGTCGAATGTCAAAGCCTTTTAATTCCGCCATGTCGTATTCAACTATTAATCTCACTAATTGGCGTAACCGTAAATGGTAGTTTTTATCGTCTTCCATAAAAAAAGGATAGTAACCGTTTTTAAGATACCCATCTAAAAACTGGTATGGCTTGAAATCATTCGGAAAACGAAGGATGATCTCATCTTTTTGGTTAATGAGCTCTTCAAGCTTGAAAGATGGAAAACTTAGCCCCTGAGTTAATTCTAAATATTCCCTAAAGGAAAGTCCCGGTAATTCATACATTAAGGCTCTGCGACTCAAATCACCTTCCTGCAGGCTAATATCTATGATAGAAGAACCGGTAAATAGTATTTTCAGATCTCGATATCTATCGTAAAGGTTTTTTATCTCTCCGGACCAATTGGGGTATTTGTGTACCTCGTCCAAAACCAAAACTTTTACTCCTTTTTTGTACAAGTCTGATCCAGTTTCTAAAAGTGATCTTCTGCTGAAATAAACATCATCTAAGGTCAGGTATAGCTTCTGACTCATAGGGATTTCAGATTCTTTAAGCCATTGGAGGAGTAGGGTTGTTTTACCGGTTCCCCGACTACCTTTTAATCCAATTAGTCTTTGGTCCCAATCGATTGTATTAAACAGAAATCGGCGAAATGTCTGTTCTGTTTGCTTAATTAAAGTGCTTGATATTGCATATAACTCTTCCATGATTGATCCTTAAATTGACAAAGATACTAATTTTTGCACAAGTACATGTGCAAGTTTTGTATAAAAATGCATATCTGGATGTGCAAAAAACAAAGCTACAAGCTACTTACCATCTATATTGAACCATCTAGGGCAGTTTAAATCGGAAATTAAACTCCTCCCTCCACCGTGATACTTTCCGATAAAAACCTTTTATTTGTGCAAAAAAGAATATGTCCATAGATTTTGAGCCTTTCAAAAAAATAGAAACTGTAGTCCTGGATTGCGATGGAGTGCTGACCAACTCCCAATTACTAATCACAGAAAAAGGTGAATTATTGAGATCCATGAATGTGCGTGACGGATACGCCATCAAACGCGCCATTCTTCAGGGGATTAGGTTTTGTATCATTACCGGCGGTAGCTCTGTTGGGGTTGAGTTGCGTCTCAAAGCGCTTGGTGTGCAGCATTACTTTTCCGGTATCAGTAAAAAACTGGATTGCTTCAATGAATGGGCTGATTTTCACGAACTGGATCGGGAGAAAATCCTCTACATGGGCGACGACCTGGCCGATTACGAAGTCATGCAGGTAGTAGGGCTTTCCACCTGTCCCGCAGATGCCGCTCCCGAAATACTCAATACCACAAAATACATTTCACCCATAAAGGGCGGAGAAGGCTGCGTCCGAGACGTCCTGGAAAAGGTATTGAAGTTGCAGGGGAAGTGGAAGGTGGTGGGGTGATTAATTGGTGAAAGGGTGTATAGGTTGAGAGGTTTATTGGTGGGAAGGTTGAAAGGCGTAGAAGTGTAAAGGTGTAGAAGTTTAAAGGTTGAACCTAATCAAGAAAGTTTTTCATTAAAGCAAAATTACCGGTAACAGTTATTGTTGTTTTTCTCAATATAGGTACCTTTATCTGTCTAATTTTTTTCGGATGTTTTTAACCGTCTTATCAATGAGATATTTTGGGCTTTTTCTTTTTTCTATCCTGGTTTTATTGGGGTGTGTGTGCGACAGCTCGAAAGTACCGGTCCCACCACTCAGCTATTGACCACTGATCACTCCAACTTTGGCGTCGGTTTCATTTTCTTTATCGCATACTGCATTGCAGGATTGGTTTTGGCTGGTTTTTTGGAGAGGGGGAGGGGTGTGGAGTGAAGGAGGGTTTGGTGGGTAATCAGCACCACGCCAAACTTCCCTCATTGATATTAAGTACCTACGGCACTTTGAGAGACTTTATGTAAGATTTTTTTACCAGTATGTAAGTGCCCTACGGCACTGTTTGAAAACTTGAATTCATTGGGTCTGGGCTACTCAAATCTTTCCACTTCCTACTTCCTTCTTTCTCATCAATCCCCTTCATTGCGTGCTTTTCCGAGAGCATTTTCAATCTTCACTTTTCAATTTTCCATTGATTGAACTTTTCAACCCTTCAACTTTCCACACTCCCTACTTCCTACTTCCCACTCCCAACTTCTTACTTCCCTCTTTTCTCATCACCGACTCAATATCCTGATCTCCGTCCTCCTGTTGCGCTGATGCTCTTCCTCCGTACAATCTACATTCTCATGGCAGTGATTGAGGATGCGGGTCTCGCCGTATCCTTTAGCTACGAGGCGGTTGGAGGCTATGCCGTTTTCTACCAGATAGCTGACTGCTGATTCTGCTCTTCGCTGTGAGAGGCGGAGGTTGTAGTCGCGACTGCCCCGGCTGTCGGTATGCGAACTCAACTCTATGGTGACTTCAGGATTGGATTGCATAAATTCAGCCAGAATGTCCAGTTGTCTGGCGGCATCGGGTCTGATGGCATATTGGTCGTAATCGTAGTAGATGTTTTCGAGGGTAAAAGTGCGTTCGACCTCGATTTCTTCGAATACCAACTCCAGGGGTACAAAAAGAGTAGTGGAGCGGTCAAGACCTTTGGTACTTAGGTTGACGGGAGAGGCGAACATCTGTTCTTTTTGGCCGCTGAGCTCGTAGTTTGTAGCCGGTTCTAGTAAAAAAGTGAATTTGCCGTCTGATTCAGTTTGCATCCTCTCTATGGTACCTCCATCCGGATTGCTCAGACGGATTGAGACATCTTCAAGAGGGTGCTGTGTTTCTGCTTCCACAGCGACACCTTCGAGAATAAATTCCGGCATATCGAGCCAAAGAATCACTTGATGCGTATCTGATTCCATCAATTCTTCCTGAATGATGGAAACCTTTTTCAAATCAAAATCCCTCCATTTTCCAGTCAGTTGGTAATCCTGTTCTCTGTCTAGATTTTTACCAATGACCCTGCTTTGAAAAACAAATTCATCGAGTAATTCAGCCCCGGTTTTCAGAGTGATTTCAGCATTTTTCAGCAGCTTACTACTTGCGCGGTCTTTTGCATAAATCAATATGACCAGGGGGGGCAACTCAATATTTAGTGTATCTTCAAAAAAGTAAATTTGATCCTGACCGGAGCGATTGGAGGTCAAATATCCGCTTTCCAACATGTTTTTAGAAGTCAATCCATAATCGTCTCTGGAGCTATTGAGTGGTGAGGGAAGATGCGCGGGGTTGGACCAGTTGTTCCCCTCTCTTTTTGTTTTAAAAATACCCAGCCCACCGAGACCAGGGTGACCGTCAGAAGAGAACACTAAAGTCTCATTATCCAGAAAAACCGGAAAAGCTTCGTGTCCTGAAGTGTTGATATTTCTGCCTAAATTCCGTGGAACTGTCCAGCCTCTGTTTTCATTGAATTGTGTCCAGTAGAGATCATAACCTCCCCGACCGCCCGGTCGATCTGAGGCAAAAACCAGGATACTGCCATCCGGACTCAGGGTGGGATGGGCAAAATTATGTGAGCGATTGTTGTGTTGAAACTCCTGAGGTCTTGTCCACTGCCCGTTTTTAAATTCACTGTACATCAACATCAGACTTGCAGTTTCATCCTGAAGTCGGCGGGTCCGGTTGCGGGTAAAAAAGACCAGGTCTCCCTGCTCATTAAAGCTAGCTGCTCCATCGTTGTATTTGCTGTCAAAAGGTCCTTCCAATTCTGTAATGGTCCCGGCTTCGGGATCGGCTATGAACAACTTACTAAATCCCGCTCCGCTTGCAGGGTTGATTCTTCTTCCCTCTCTTCTTTCTGAAGAAAAAACGATTTGATCACCCTTGAAAGCCGGAGAGTAATCGGCAGCATCGGAATTGAAAAATGCAGGGCTCAAGCCATAGACAATTTCTATTTCAACGGCTTTTTCAGCCAGCTCGAGAGATGCCGAAAGATTTTGGGCTCTTTGGTCTCTTGGGCGGATTTCCAGGTATTTGTTTAACCACTTTCTACTTTCGGAAATGTTGTTTAACCTTTGCAAGACCACTGCATACTCCAGTTTGCCCTAATTGGAAAAATCGTTGTTGGTTGCTGCTTTCCCATACCATTCAGCCGCTTTTTCATAATTGGCAATCAATTGATATGCCGCAGCCAATCGCTCCATAGCTGCCGTAGTTTCACTTTTTTCAAGACAGATTTTATAAAAAACGATGGCCTCCTGATAAGCCATTTTTTCCAGGGCATCATCCCCCTGACTACAGGGGTCATTAGAAAAGCCGTTTAAAGGAATCAGTAAGAATATGAGGTAGATAATTTTTTTCATCTTGTTTGTTTTTCAATAGTGACCGATTGAATTTTTTCAAAAAGTATTACCCATTGAGGCTGTACCATTTTGTCTTTTTA
>SLKL01000440.1 GCA_007134625.1 Saprospiraceae bacterium | reverse complement strand
TGGGGATTGCAGCAATTTGTAATAGAAAGGGGTTTTCGGAGCGGACTCATTACCTAAATCTCAACCTCCATTATCCTATCCTTTCCCTGCATATCCTGAATAAGCTCTACCCTTTTCGATTGCTTTTCAAAAATCTTTTTGGTATCTTTTGACCTGAATTCATTGATCTCCATAAACAGATATGAATTTTCATTCATGATAACAGGCATCAACTCAGCTATTCTCTTGTAAAAAGCCAGTACATCCTCATTGGGGGCGAAAAGGGCTAATCCGGGTTCTTTCTCTAAAGTAGACCGACTCATTACAGAAGTTTCACTCTTACTGATATAGGGAGGATTGCTCAATAAAAAGTCAAATTTCGGCAAATCAATGTACCAGGATTCGTCCTTTAAAAAGTCTGCCTGTATAAATTGCACATTTGTTGCCCCCAACAGTTTTGCATTTTTTTTCGCCACCTCCAAGGCTTCATGGCTTACATCCAATGCATAAACATTGGCATCAGGACGTTCAAGGGCAACGGTTATGGCAATGCATCCCGATCCTGTACCCACATCGAGGATATTTACTGCTTCTCTTTTGGGAATCTTTTTCAATGCATAATAGACTAACTCTTCTGTCTCAGGTCTGGGAATCAATACAGCTTTATTTACCTGAAAAAAATGACCGTAGAAACAAGCCTTGCCGGTTATGTATTGTAAAGGAATTCCCTGAATCACTTTCTCCACAGATATTTTTAACAAGCTATTTCTTTCCTCCTTATCCAAACTACCAAAAGGAACACCTGCCAGTTCCAAATCCTCCTCAAACGCTCGCAATATGGCTGCTGCCTCTCTGTCTCCAAAAACTTCGGATAGTCTTTTATGTAATATTTTTTTCATAGAATCCTAAGTTCGTAAATTCTAAAGTGGCGTAGTGTATAAAAGTGAAACTAAATAAGCGAGTACAAGTACTATCCCATAAGTAGTATACGGGCGGACTAAAACCAAATCACGCATTTTAATTTTTTCTTTGACAGCGAGATAATACAGCATCACGCATTTGGACAGCATATATGCAACGACTGATGCCCATGCAATCCCGTATATACCAAATAGAGAATACCACCACAAACTTAAACTTAAATTGACAACAATTTCAAGGCCGGCAGCAATCAACAGGATTTTATTTTTTTTAAAGGCATACAAATATACCTGTGGCATCAGCAAACGACTGAAAAGCAACAGCAGATAAATATTAAATATACCGGCTGAGGCGGCAAAATCCTGAGTAAAAACCAGCGGATAAAGAAAAGGACTTAGAAGTACAAGTCCAATAGTCAAAGGGAAAAGCTGATGATAAAGAGTGGCGAGTTCTTTTCTCATTTTATCTGATGCTCCTACACGATCACTGACGACCAAAGGCACTAAAGCACTGACTACGCCACCGGTTAAAAGAACTGAAACAGGCAATTCTCTGGCTCCATAGCGAAATATGGCAAACATTTCTTCTGATCCCGAAAGGAATAAAACCAAAAATCCATCAATATAATTGGCAAGTCCTCCGAGGAGGGCAAATAAGGTCAAGGGAAGAAAACCCTTTTTTAAAAAAGAGGAAGCATCAAATAATCTTAAATGTCGAAATCCCTTACGACAAATCAGTGCAACAAACAAAGTCTGAAGTAACATCACCAAAGTCATCAATAGAAATGCCAATTCAATATTTTTGTAAAAAACAATAGCAGCAATTACGACCGCAACAATCAGTCCATTGAAAAATAGAGCTTGCCTGACAATCCATTTGAATTGCTTTTTTAGCAAGAGAAAAAAGTCAAGGACAGAAGAAGAGACCAATAAAAAAATAAAGGCGGCATGGTAATACCTATAATCAGAAATACCCTGCAACTCATGTAATAAATTACTAAAGCTACTTACTCCCAAAAACAGCATAGCCAACAGAAATCCCGAAGCACTAAAAACCAGAAATGCCCCGGCCAACAAAGCCATCAGTTTATTCTCATCATCCTTAAAGTCATAATTCAAAACCGCATTCTTCCCGCCGTATAAAAGCGAAAAGGCGAACAAATTGGCAACAAACAAAAACAGTTCGTACCTACCGATCCATTCCAATGGAGTATCTGACTGAGCTAAAGCAATGTAAATCACCCATACCAGAGAAAAGCGGATCAGCGCAGCTATCTGCATGGAATTGACATCCCTTGAGCCGGAAAAAATCTTTTTTATGCCCTTGTTAATGTTCATTCAGTGGTTTGTCGCTTGACAATTTTAATGGAATACAAAATTGAACATTTTTTTGGTGTTGGTTGTCAATAATTTCAAACAAACAAAACATTCTTTGCGAAACTTTGCGTCTTCTTTGCGTCTTTACGTGAAATAAAGGTTTAATTATATTCCAATATTTTGCCTTGTACTCAATAAATATCCTTTATTTTGATATTGGAGAAGGTGAAGATTACGTTTATCATGGAAGAATGGATTTTATTGGCATTCATCATAATGACAAATTGTCTCTAGGTTGGGCTCAAAAGAAAAAATTTACGAGGGATTATCCTTCCGATATTTTTCCTGAAGTGTACCTGATAAAGGTCAATAACTTTGATGATATTGCCAAGACTCCACTTGACGAATGGATTTATTTTTTGAAAAATACTGATTTGCCTAAGGAATATAGTGCAAAAGGACTTAACCAATTAAATGAAAAATTAAATTACGATAAAATGGACGCTACAACTAAACAACAATACGATGAGTATTTAACTAATGTACGGGTTTCAAATAGTGCATTGGAAACAGCATCTCTAAAAGGAAAGCATGAGGGAATACAAGAGGGAAGAAAAGAAGGAAGAAAAGAAGGAAAACAAGAAGAGCGGGAAAAATTGATAATTAAAATGTTTGATCTTGGACAGGAAATTAAACTCATTTCTAAGATTACGGAAATGAGTGAAAATGAAATCATTCATATCCTTACAGAAAATGGCAAAAAAGTTTAATAAAATGAATGCCATGACTAAACAACAATACGATGAGTATTTAACTAATGTGCGGATTTCAAATAGTGCATTGGAAACAGCTTCTATAAAAGGAAAGCATGAGGGAAGAAAAGAAGAGCGGGAAAACTTGATAATTAAAATGTTTGATCTTGGACAGAAAATTAAACTCATTTCCAAGATTACTGAAATGAGTGAAAGTGAGATCATTCATATCCTTAAAGAAAATGATAAAAAAGTTTTATAGTTAAAATCCTCCGTGCACTCCGTTAACTTAGTGGTTCACTTTTTTAATACATAAAAGGGCGATGGAAAAAACTCTTTAATATCCTACAATCCTACTTCTCAAGCTCCTCAATTTTCTCCTTAAAAAAGACGCCGTGGTCTTCCAGCTCCCTGAGGACAGGCGCGTATATCTCGCGTTTTACCGGAATACTCGAGTCTGTTGAAAAGGGAGTTCCCTTTAGGAATAAAGTAACAAAAATAGCCAATGGCAATCCAACCAATTTACTCATGGCGGTATCATCAGCATTCTCTCCTTTCAACACCATAGTCGATGTAAGCTTTTTATCAATACCTTCCTGAGTATATTCAAACTCGTGTTGCATAATGATCATATCCTTATCATCAGCTTGAAGTTTCCATTTTTCTTTTAAGAGATGTTCGAGGATCTGGGCAGGGGTAGCATTGGCAAGACCTATTTTTTCATCACTGAAAAGACCTGTCCATTCAATCTTTTTCATTATATCAGAATGCTTATGCACACCAATAAAATCAGCAACTTTCTCTACTAAGGGGCGGTTGGAGTCATCGAGCAGATAGGCTTGCACAAACTCCTTGTAAGTCAGATATTCGCTGTTTACGATGGGATAGGTATCGTCCGTCAATCCAAGCCTGATCAAAACATTCCAGGCATCGCAAAACCCCCGGTGTCTCAATGTACCGCGGATGATGGTGGGAATATCCTCAATATTGTATGCATAACGATAAAGTAAAGAGTCGCGGTTGGGATACATTTCATAGGGCCCCATATCCTGAATGTCCACCACATCGTAACGGGTAAAAAGTCGGTTATAAGGAATATACTTAAATCTCCCTCCCTTAAGAAACTGAGCAGTACCCTGACCTGCCAATACTACATTCCTCGGATTCCAGGTGAATTTATAATGCCACGGATTATCATCCGACTCAGGGGCTATCAGACCGCCGGTATAGGATTTAAAGGAATGAATATTGCCGCCATCTGACTTGATTTCGTCAATTTTCTCCATGGCTGACATGTGGTCTATTCCGGGATCAAGTCCCATTTCGCCCATAAACATCAGACCTTTTTCTCTCGCCCTTTCAGCAAGTTCGTGCATTTCAGAAGAAACATAACTCGCCGTAACCAAATGCTTATTGTAATCGAGACAATCACGAGCCACTTTAGTGTGTAAAAAAGCAGGCAAAAGGGAAATAACCAAATCACACTCTTTGATCACTGCTCTCCTCGAGTTGATATCCATTATATCTAACTGAACAGCCTTACCAACAGGATTGCTACCAAT
>SLKL01000339.1 GCA_007134625.1 Saprospiraceae bacterium | reverse complement strand
GAGCAAAACTGCGAAATGGCATTTAAACCGATATTGGATTCCAAAGCTGAAGTTATCCACCATTGAATATTGAGTTTCTCTGCGGCAGTTATCCACTCTTGGGTGTGGTGAAAGCCCCCAAGTAGCGAGGGTTTTAAAATGATGTAATGTGGATTCAGCATTGAAAGCATTTGCTCCTTGTCGGTATCTATATGCTTGCCTATGAGTTCTTCATCCAAGGCGATCGGAATGGGAGAACTTTTAATGATATGGGCAAATTCGGAATGCTGATTGGGCTTGATGGGTTGTTCAATGCTGTGTATTGAAAAAGCTGCAAGAGCTTGAAGTTTATCCAGTGCCTCATCAGGTGAAAAAGCACCATTGGCATCCAATCTGATCTCTAAATCTTTTTCTTTGTAATGCGATCTAATATGATTGAGGACGTTCAGTTCTTTTTGAAAATCCAGTGCACCAACTTTTAGTTTAAGTACTTTAAAACCACCCTTAATTTTTTCTCCGATTTGTTTTATCATATAATCGGGATCACCCATCCAGATCAGTCCATTAATGGGGATTCGCTTGGGATTTTCTTTGTTAGAAAAATCTGTTTGGAATACTTGTCTTTTTCCACCGTTTTCTAAATCCCAAAGAGCTGTCTCCACGGCAAATATCAGAGCGGGATATTCCTTAAGTTGATCCCGGAGTACTGAAAGTGGTAGATGAATGTTGTCGCACAGCCACTTTATTTTTGTGTCTACTTTATCCTCAGGATCAATACTCAGACCCGGAATAAGCCCGCAATCGCCTATTCCAAAAACGGTAGGTTGATTGGTATCGTGAACAATAATGTACCATGATGGTCGATCGTAAAGGTATCCCCTTGATGTCCCTGCAGGCACTTTAAAATTGAGTGTGTATTTGGTAAAGTAAGCTTTTAGCATAGTCCGGTTAAAATACTTATTGTCAAGAGTATAACCAATCCAAAGGTAGCTAAGGATACTACTTTTAACTGACCATTGAGAATTTGAGGATCAGGATTTTTAGTAATGGTAAAAAGATGCTTGAAAAATAAAGGATAGGTCAATAAAAACAAAAAGCATCCCCAACTGTCTGACTTGGTCAACATAAATAATACCATAATCGCAAGAGCAGCCAACACAAGAAAGTAATGGTAATACATAGCATTTTTTGGGCCGAGTATAACCACTAAAGTTTTTTTATTGGAAGCTTTGTCGTTATCGTGATCACGCATATTGTTGAGATTCAACACTGCTGTACTGAGGAAACCAATGGCTGCTGCCGGTAGTAGGATTTCCGGAGTAATAGTTTGGGTCTGGAGGTAGTAATTTCCCATTATAGCCGCAAGCCCAAAAAACAGAAATACGAAAAGATCTCCAAGACCTTTGTAGCCATAAGGGTTTTTGGTTGCAGTATAACTGATTGCCGCCCAAATCGCGAGCATGCCCAATAAGATCAATAGAATAAATCCGGGCAACTGATCCGTGCCTAATGCCACCCAAAGCAGGCTTAAGCCGGAAACAAAGGACAATACTACCAGAATTTTTATAGCCCGCAACATGGCTTGCTGCGTAATGAGCCCTCTTTGCATCACCCTAAGCGGACCCAGGCGGTTTTCATTGTCAACTCCCTTTTGGAAATCTCCGTAGTCATTTGCGTAATTACTCAATATTTGAATGAGGACAGCTGTGAGAATAGACAATAGAAGGACATCCATCCGCATCACTCCCTCCAGTTGAACCAGAATATTACCCATTAAGGTAGCTGCTACAGCAAGAGGAAGCGTCCTGAGCCGTGCAGCAGATATCCAGGCTTTTAATGGGGTGTTCGCCATTATGGGAATTTAGGATACTGATCGAAATTGGGTTTTCGTTTTTCCAGAAAAGCGTGCTTTCCTTCCTGCGCCTCCTCTGTGAGGTAGTAAAGTAATGTCGCATTCCCCGCCAATTCCTGAAGTCCGATTTGACCGTCAAGTTCAGCATTAAGACACATTTTGATCATTCGGATAGCCAATGGACTTCTTTCCATTATGGTTTTAGACCAATCTACTACCTCATCTTCCAGCTGATCGAGTGGAACCACTTTATTGACCATTCCCATATCCAATGCTTCCTGAGCACTGTATTGACGACAGAGGTACCAGATTTCTCTCGCTTTTTTCTGCCCTACAATTCTTGCGAGATAAGAGGAACCAAGACCCCCATCAAAACTACCTACCTTAGGACCGGTTTGCCCAAAAATGGCATTCTCAGAAGCAATCGAAAGGTCGCAAACCACATGTAGCACATGTCCGCCCCCGATAGCATAACCATTCACCATCGCAATTACCGGCTTTGGTAAAGATCGGATGAGTTTTTGGAGGTCGAGTACATTCAATCTTGGAACTCCGTCTGTACCGACATAGCCTCCTATGGATTTTACATTTTGGTCACCTCCGCTACAAAAAGCTTTATCGCCTTCACCGGTAATGACTACTACACTTACCTCATCTGTCTCCCTGCAATAGACCATGCATTCGATCATCTGCTTTACGGTGTCAGGGGTAAATGCATTTCTGTATCTAGGTCGGTTGATGGTAATTTTCGCGATTCCTTCAAAAAACTCAAATTTGATCTCTGAGTATTCCTTAATCGTTTTCCATTCTCTTTTACTACTCATGCTGTTATGAATTTAAAGTAATTTTTCAATATATCTGAACTCTCTACCGGAGTGATAATTTCAATTATTTGAGCCTTTTTTTCCTGATAGGCATTGGTCAAAACGGTACTTATTTCATCAATGTTTTTTACCACAGTGTAATGAATGCCGAAATTCTCTGCAATGCCCTTGCACTTAAAATGGTGGTCAAAAATAATCAGATCATCAGACCCTTCAAAGTCTGTGGGACCCGGAATTATTTTAAATATGTTTCCACCTGCATTATTGATCACGATGATGATTAGATTGTCAGGCACCAATTTGTTAAATAAAGCATTGCTGTCGTACAAAAAACCTAACTCGCCGGTAATCAGCGTATTCCAGTTATCTGGATCAAGTTTTGCATAACCCACAGCAGTAGAGACGCTACCATCTATACCGCTAACTCCTCTGTTTGATAAAAATTCAAATTCACCTTGAATGTCAAACAACTGCGCATACCTTACGGGAGAACTGTTAGCGAGGTGAATTTTACTACCTCTCGGTATGATTTCAAAAAGTTTTTCAAAAACGGATAAATCAGAATACGGGGCACTGCCTAAATATTCATCGTGCCTTTCCTTTGCTTTTTTCGATAAAGCAGACCATCTGTTGAAAAACTCTTGCTTCTCTTCGGTTTTATTTGTAGGAATCTCGCTTATACCTTCAAGTGCTGCCGGGATTTTAGCAATTATGGTATTCGAAATGCTTTGAAATGTATCTACAATTTGACCCGTGGCATCTTCAGTGATGTGGATGTGTTTAGCAGGTGGACAGGTAATCAGCCATCGTTTTATTTTTTTAGATACTATAGCCTCACCGAAGGTAATCAATAAATCCGGTGCAAATAGTTCATCTTCTTTTATCCCTTCAATAGTCCTGTCAATACAGCTTATACATTCAGAGGTCTTTACATTGGAAGTATGTTCTGTTAATATGACCGCTTTGTGCTTATTTTCGATTTTTTCTAAAAGGTGAGAAAGTCCATTATCCGTGTCCATTTGCCCAATGATGAACATAGGTTTTTTGGATTGGGCTAACAATTCACTTAGAGATCCCTTTTGATCTTCCGTTAGAGCTAAATTTGGTTGCTGAATATTTATTTTCAGCTCCTTTTTTAATAATTGCTCCTCAATCAGGGGTTTTTCATAAAGAGGCTCAGATAGTGGTACATTTATATGAACTGGTCCGGGTACCGGATAAAGCGTTCTTGTTAAACTTTGGTTTATTTGGCGTTTGATATAAATCAGATCTTCTCTGTTTTGGGGGCCTGATGGAAGACTGATGCTGTTTCTTATGTAATTTGAAAAAAGGTCAATTTGATTGATTGTCTGACCTTCAAGTTGATTGATCCATGCTGCCGGTCGATCTGCCGTTATAGCTATCAGTGGGATTTTTTGATAAAAAGCTTCAGCTATTCCGGGAGCGTAATTCAAGGCGGCAGAACCCGAAGTACAAATAATAGCTACCGGGCTTTTTGTGCGAAGTGCCATCCCCAAAGCGATAAATGCGCTGCTTCTTTCATCCACTACAGCATGCATTTTAAAACAATTCATACTCTTGAACCCAAGCGCAATGGGGGCATTTCTCGAGCCTGGTGAAACGAGAATATGAGAAACTCCGTATGATTTCAGGAGATTTCCAAGCATTGATATTACTGTAGTGTTTGACTTCATTAATGATCTTTTGCGGGTGCAAAATTGGCAATTTTTTCTATTGCACGCAAAAGGGTTTTGCTTTTAAGATCTGTTTCCTTCCATTCCATCTCAGGAACTGAGTCCGGAGTTATGCCTGCACCCACATAAAGAACCACCTTATCATGGAATAGTTGCAAACAACGCAGGTTAACAAATAAGTTTTG
>SLKL01000129.1 GCA_007134625.1 Saprospiraceae bacterium | reverse complement strand
ACCAGGAACCAATTGCGAAAGTGAAATCGAAGCATTGTTGTTCATAAACGACCTCGATCTGAAATCCTCACTACCATCCGGGAGGATGATGGGTTCTATGGTGCGGTTAATGAGTGGAAGGTTGCCCCGAAAAGCAATCTGAGGGCGCAAATCCGCAAGATAGGATTGATGCCGCCAGTAGCTGTTGGAAAATTTAATTTCCGCAAGCAGTATCTCAGGTGATTCGCTTTTAGCCAGTTCAATCAGTTGTTTCATGTCCATCCTGATGGTATCTGTCTGCGCCGACATTTTATCAGAAAAGACCAAAAAAATAAATAGACTACTCAAAAGGTATTTCCACGCCATAATTGTCTGTTTTATTCAGTTCTCAATGCTGTAATAGGGTCACTTTCTGCTGCCCGCGATGCCGGAAAATAGCCGAAAGCCAATCCGATAGCAGTAGCTACGCCAAAGGAAAGTGCAATGGACCAGATAGTTACAATTGCTTCTATATCAGTATATGAGGTGATTATTTCTGCTGCTCCAATACCAAACCCTATGCCCAGTAATCCGCCAAAAAGACTAATGAAAACGGCCTCCAGCAAAAATTGCATACGGATGTCCTGTCCGGTGGCACCAACAGCTCTTCTGATGCCGATCTCTCGTGTCCGCTCCATCACGGAGGCCAGCATGATATTCATGATTCCAATACCTCCCACCAATAGAGATATTGCTGCAATTACTGCCAATACCAGATTAAAAGTATCCTGTGTTTGTTTCTGTTGTTCCAAAAGCAATTCCGGGATTTCAATACGAAAATCCTGATGATCATTATGTCGCCTTTGCAGTATTCTTGATATCACTCCTGCCGTAGCATTCAGTCTGTCTGAGTCCTCAAGCTTAACCGTAATTTTATCCAGTTGGTGGTAATTCCTTGTGCCTCCGCGCCTCCTTCCGCGATTATCGATATCCGAAGCTTTGATGGCTCCTCTGTTCTGAAACCGCAGCAAATAGGTCTCTAAAGGGATGTAGATATCTGCATTGACATCCCGGATTCCGAAACTCTCATTCAGGCTTTCATTGAAAGTTCGCGATTCCAGTACCCCGACAATTTGCAACCAATTGTTATTGCTTTTGATAAATCTTCCAATCGGGTTTTCATTTTGAAAGAAAAAAGTGGCCACTTCCTGACCAATGATGGCTACCGGAGCTGCATTGGTGATATGTTTTTCTGAAAAAGGGCTACCCGTGTGGAATCGGAGATTGTTGATGGAGAAAAAATCATTATTGGTTCCGATAACGCGTGCATTGAGCATTCTCCCTTCATAAATGGTTCGGGCGGAAGACTCTACCTCAGGGCTAATAGCTTCTATATTGGACAGCACTTCAGATAAATTGATTAAATCCCCCTGATTCAGTCCCGGAGAAAATTTACTCCCTGTATCCTCGCCATTGGATTCTTCATCTTCTTCCTCGATTTCCGTGGGATCGATAGCGGTAACGATTATATTGTTCGTGCCGATCAGACTGAGCTGATCGAGAATACTTTGTCGCGCCCCTGTACCTATGGCGAGCATGCAAATAACAGCTCCCACGCCAAAAAGAATGCCAAGTCCCGTTAGAAAAGCCCGTACCTTGTTAGAAGCTACACCGAAAAGCGCAAGTTTTGCATTGAGGATTATTCTGGAAAGCATCGGACTGGGTTTTAGTTGATGATGAAGACTGAACCACCAGATTGTATCTGTTGCCTGCTCTCTTTATTGGCTTTTTCCCGCATTTCACGGCTGATTCGTCTCCGCTCTGCTTCCCTTTTTTCCTTTTCAACTCTTAGTGATTGGACAATTTCGTTTTTCTCATCTTCATCCATGTAAATCATGGGTAGCTCACTCCTGTCCCCTTCATAATTCAACAGCACTTTCTGACCTTTTTCCAGTCCCCCTGCTACTATAAAGTGGATATCGTTAGCTGCCCCTTCAATGATTTCCCTTCTGTGTAGTTGTTGGTTGACCTCCGTAATCACATAGGTTAGACTATCCCGAAAAATAGCTTCGAGCGGAAGTAAAAGAACATCCTCAAAGCGATCTATCAGTATTCTGTTTCCCGTGGTCATAGCAGGCCTCAACAGACTATCAGCTTCTTGTAAGTGAATATTTACTTCAAATACTCTTGCATCCTGATTTCTGAGTTGCTGTCCGATGTTGGCCACTTCAATTACTTTTCCGCTGTATTCTTTTCCGGGAAAAGCATCTACTGTCATGCTCACGGTTTGCCCCGGACTGACTTTACTGATATCTATTTCATTGACAAAAGTTCGCGAGATAAATTCACTCAGGTCGGGCAATTCAGCGACAGTTAAGTCCCATGCGCTTATTTCCGATCCCGGACCTTTTCGACCGCTCCATGTTCTCTGATAAATAACCATACCCGGGCCGGGAGATCGCACCGTAAAGTCCTGTGATAATTGTCTTAGATTATTCAGCTTGATCTGTTCTTGTCTCAATAAAGAGTTGATTTCTGCTATTTTTGCGGTAGCTTGTTCAACTTTGAGCTCATACCGGGCTTGCATTTGGTTGTAATCTCTTTCCGCGCGCTGAAAATCAATTTCAGCTTGTCTTATGGTCATTTGCGGTTCATACTTACTTTGGGAGAGTTGGATTTGCCTTTCTTCCAGGACAAATTGTTGGTTGAGCAGTTGGTCTCTCAGCCCTTGCATTTCGATAGCGGTATCTATCTGTAATTGCAAAAGCTGTGTTTCTATCCGTTCTATCTCTGCCTCTGCTGATTGAATCTGAAGGCTGACTTCCGCTCTGTCTAATTGGGCAACGTAATCACCCTCTTCAACTACAGTCCCCTCGGGAACGAGATCCGAAATGGTCGTTCTCATAATTCCAACCGAGCGCATAGCTCCGGGCGCTGTAATTTGTGTAGAATTTTTGGCTTGAAGTTCACCCGTTGCACGTACTTCAATTTCTAATGTTCCTTTCTGTACTTCCGCACTTAATGCGCCGGCAACAGGAGAACTTAAATCACCACGTAAAAAAGTAAATAAAAAATAGAGTAAAAGGAGAGAAACAAGGGCGAGAACAATTTTTTTAGATAAGGCAGACATTCTGATAAGGCTAATGAAATGAATGGACTAACCCAAGGTTAACGAAATTTTCCCTGATGGATTTTATCAAAATAAAAATAAGTCCACTCCGAAAACCCTTTTCGTCATGAAAATGAGCGAAAAATTCAAGATCGAGGAAGAGAGTGAACGAACGATCCCATGAGGGTGAAGATCCGGGGGATCTTCAAGTGAGAGAACCGCAAAGCGGGAGGGTGGCCCACAGGCGTAGCCATCTCGTCTCGTCCACAAGACGAGACGAGACGTTGAGGAAAGATTTTCCCTGATGACGAAGATATTGGATTTTGCAGCAATTTGTAATAGAAAGGGGTTTTCGGAGTGGACTCAAAAATTGAGTTCATAAGTGAAGTGGTCATGCCTAAAATATCGAAAAGCCTGAGCTTCGTTAAGTTCAGGCTTTTTCGATTAAGGTCTCAAAATAAGAAAACTACGTATGAAAGTTTTGAGAAACTTTCAACGGTCCTGACTAAGTTTGGAATACAATTGGTCAGATTGCCCTAATCAAGACGACGTAAAGATAATAGTTTTTTTAATATATGAGTTTTCTTTATGACATTTTTTTTGAAAATGACGTATTCTATTTTATGGAATGGCGCAGTTAAATAAGGGGATAGAACTTTTAAGCTAGTTCGATTTGCCACATTGCATTACAAGTCGCCTAGCCCGGATGGAATTTAGTGGGTTTGTGGGATAAATTATAATTCAAATTGCCACCAAAAATTTACTGGCAATTCCATAATCATTGATAACTGATTGATACACAGATTATCAAGCTTCTTAAAACAAGTCAATAATTAGCAAATTATAAACTAGTGCTCTGCCCAGATAAATATTGCAATTAAAATATATGTTTATTAGCCATTTTCTTATTATTTACACGGCACAAGTATGATAATTATTTAGTCCAAATAGGAAAGTAGCAAATCCATTTTCTACCACATGGACAATTTATCAAGCCGCAGGCATGACAATAGAAACATAGTTTTCATATAGTTTCAAATCAGCATTTAAAAATATATGTGTTCTATGTGTCCTATGATCCTACCTGTTCCCAATTGATTGCCTCCCAAATTTTACCGTGTCCCCAATTTATTGGTGGATTGATGGATTGGGAATGTGGTTCATTATACTTTTTCTAAGTGTACTCATTGTTTATTTTACACAACTTTCCACTTTCGTTTTTTTTATCTAGACTGTGCACTAGTTTCCGTAATTATCCTCGAGGCAATTATGGAAATTGCGTTTCGCCTGAGCAACGTAGGCTAAATAGATGCCACAATCTGATCCTGAACCGCCATATTCACCTACAACGCCATAGGCTGTACACATCCAGAATTCTTTTTCATAAGCATTATAACACTTAAAGGGCGCTGCATCCTCAGAGGATTGCACAGGCGATGTGCCGACTAAAGAAAGAATGAGTGCCTTGTAATCTTGGGCAGAGCTATTCGGTTT
>SLKL01000436.1 GCA_007134625.1 Saprospiraceae bacterium | reverse complement strand
TGGGATCGTTCGTTCATCCTCTTCCTCGATCTTGAATTTTTCGCTCATTTTCATGACGAAAAGGGTTTTCGGAGTGGACTCAGTGTTTAAAATATAAAAAAACAGGGGCTGAGTGATCTAATTGCTTTTATGGTTGAGCTATCTATTCGGCATATTAATTTTTGTCGGATCTTGTCTTGAATCAAAAATATCGGTTATTAAAATTCCCTCTTTAACCTTTTTATATAAGATTTTATAGTTGCCTGAAACTAAGTATCTGTGGTCTTCTCCAAGTTGTTCCAACGATTTTTCAATTTGGCCGGAATCGGGATGTTTTCTAAGTTGTTTTACAGAACTGAAAATTTTTGATTTTAACTTCTTAGCTACATTTACCCCTGCTGCATCCTTATGATATAGGTAAATTTCTTTAAGCATCGTAATAGCAAAGCGTGACCATATGATTTTCATATAATCACCACTTGTTTGATTCGATTTCTAATTTTTCCTGTTCAATGAATTTTCCGGAAAAATAATCCTCATTTGATTTTTTGGCTCTTTTTAACAACTCTTTTTTGGTAAGTGATTCATATGGTATATTCTTTCCTGATTTTGATTTAATGATGAAGTCTTCTATTCTATTGAAGATTTTTTCATCCTTGAGATTTATTAGGTATGCAATGACATCTAACTTCCTTGTTTCTAAGTCCATGAATCGAAATATTTTTTACAAATATAATAATAATTCACCTAACGTTAATCCCATCTTTTTCATTACCCCAACTTAAAGACACGCAGGTAAACATAAAATTATGAGCCCACTCCGAAAACCCCTTTCTATTACAAACTGCTGCAAAATTCAATATCTTCGTCATCAGGAAAAATCTTTCCTCAACGCAGCTATGGCTAGGCCTGCGGGCCACCCTCCCGCTTTGCGGTTCTCTCACTTGAAGATCCCCCGGATCTTCACCCTCATGGGATCGTTCGTTCATCCTCTTCCTCGATCTTGAATTTTTCGCTCATTTTCATGACGAAAAGGGTTTTCGGAGTGGACTCAATTATGGTAAATTTATTTTTACATATCTTAGGAATTTAATCTTGCAGGCGTTATGAGAGTTCGAACGAAACAAAAAGGTAAAGCTTAGGAATTTTGTAAGGCAACACCCAAAAGTTGATATCATGACAAAAAAAATAGTCAAACATCAACTTTTCCGGGCTTTGATCATTTTATTTACACGTAAAAAATTAAAAATTGAAAGCGATTCTACTTTTACTTATATTTCTAAACTCAGGTCAACTGTTTGCCCTGGAACCAATAGTTGACAATATAAAAAGCGATGAGGTAGAGGTAAAAGTAGTGGACTTCGATCAGTTAAGTCCCTATTTGTGTCCGGAATCTGATAGTGAAACTACCTACATCATCAATTTTTTCGCAACATGGTGTAAGCCCTGTGTTGATGAACTACCCTACTTTCTGGAGCTTCATGCAGACTATATGGACAAAGGTCTTCACTTTATTTTGGTAAGTCTGGATTTTCCTCAACATCTGGAAAGCAGATTAAAGCCCTTTTTAAAAGAAAATTCAGTTACTGCTGAAGTTTTTTTGCTGGATGACCCCGCTGCAAATGACTGGATTCCTAAAGTTAATGACGATTGGTCCGGTGCTATTCCTGCTACAATTGTTTGCAGGGCAGGGGAAAGTTCATTCTATGAAAAAACATTTCACTCAACAGATGAGTTAGTAGAATTGATACAACCATTTTTAAACCAATGATTTAACCATAAAATTTAAACCGATGAAAAACTCAACTTTAAGTATTCTCTTTTTCTCAGCAATCTTTCTTCTTGGAAGTATTCAGTTGATAGCCAATGACGGTAACGGGCTGAAAATTGGCGATGTAGCCCCGGACTTTTCACTTAAAAATGTGGATGGCAATTATGTATCCATGAGTGATTATGAAGATCCTGCGGGCTTTATTATTGTTTTTTCATGCAATCACTGCCCCTTTGTAGTAGCAATAGAAGACCGCTTGAATGCACTTCACGAAAGATATGCTCCAATGGGCTGGCACCTGATTGCCATCAATCCCAATGACCCGGCAGTTGTACCGGACGACAGCTTTGAAAAAATGCAGATAAGAGCAAAGGAAAAAAACTTCCAGTTCCCATATGTTAAAGACGTAGGGCAGGAAATTTTTCCAAAATATGGAGCAACAAGAACCCCTCACTTTTTCCTATTGGATGCTGACCGAGTAGTCAGATACATTGGCGCGCTCGATGACAACACACGAGATGCAAGTGCTGTAAAAGACAAATTTGTGGAAAATGCCATAGCGCGAATCATGCGAGGCATGGATCCTGATCCACTTGAAACACGCGCAATTGGATGTACAATTAAAGTACAAGAATAAATTTAGATTTCAGAAATTACAACCATAAGCAAACCCGCAGAGAATCAAGATGGCTCTGTGGGTTTTCTTTTTTTATTATATCAAAATCATTATACCAATTAACTCGCAAAAAATGTCTTACTATGAGTGTACAAGAAAAGGGAGTTTGGGGTAGCTTAATTTTGACTCCGTAATAAACACTTAGTAAAAAGGTATGGCAAAGGTTATAATGCGGGATCAATAATACTCGGATAAAGAATCAATAAAAGGTTTAGATAAAAAATACCCTCAAGTTTTTTACCACTAAGAATTCAAAACCAAGCTAATGGGTCAATTCGTAGTTCGTATCTTGTAAAGACTATAAATTAAATGGTGGGGTGAGAAAAATGGATAATTTTTGACAAGGTTCATGTTGGCAGGATGTATCCATATTTTTTAGGGATTTGAAATTATATTTTAAACCACATAGGTACATAAGGACACATAAGATTTTTTGCCTTTGAAATTAAAGTTCATTAAGGTCTTAAAAAACATGCTTCTTGAGCAGTCTTTCAGGGTTCCTACTTCCCACCCCCCAACTTTATAAACTTTCAAACTTTTACACTTTTACGAACTCATTGTCAATTGTCAATTTTCAATTTTCAATTTCTTTCACAACTTATACATTTTAGTTAATCCCAATATTTAACTTTCCGACATTTTCTCATACACCCTTTTCCTTCAACTGCGTTAAATGTAGAAAATTTACCTTAGCTTTGCAAAAATGGTTTGAGTATGAAAACAATTAAGTTTTTTAGTATAGTAATATTTGGAGTACTCTTGACTCTGGGCATGCAGTCATGCAGTACAGCACTGGATTCTGATTATGAAGAAATAGACCTTATGAGACACGGTCTTCCAATCAAAATAATGGGACCTCCGGATGTGGAGATTAAATCATCTACCTCGATGGGACAGCAAACGCTAACCATAGACGGTGGACCTGATTTTATGATTGAGGTATCTAAAGGGGAATTTAACTCCGGAAACCGTGATAATCTTTTGAATGAACAGAAGGGGTTTGTCACATCAAACAGACTTTTCCATGAAATGATACTGGAAGAAGCTGATGGCTTTATCTATGAATTCAAAATCAATGAAGAAAATTCAAACTTTGGTTTCAGGCGTGTACATATTCAGGGTGACCACGAATATATTTTCAGAAACGGAATGTCACGAATATTTACGGAAGAGCAGGCCATGAATATGTTCAATTCAGTAAAGCAGTAAGCTCCCGATTTTACATAATTCGGGGAGCCCTAAGCTTCCTGATAATATTCGGAGCCAATCAGCAATAGCACAGTCAATAAAAAAGCAAAAATCAGCATAAGATGTTTTTGTCTAAATCAGGCAAGAACTGTGCCAATTTGTATATGTCGGGCTAAAGCAGAATTCAAATTTTTCCATTCCATTGGGTACAAAATTCTCCCTCAATACACTACCTTAGAGATTCGATGAAAAATTAATCCATGTCCGCATTGGTTGACGAGAAAAAAATACAGGAGTTAGAAGAATTACAAAAGTATATAGGCTCTTTGGGTAAGGGGCTTAACAACAAGGACGATAATGTAAAAGGTAAAATAATTCAATTTTATCATTATCTGGTTGAACTACTCATAGGGGACGAGCCACTTCATTTTACCACTGAGTTTGCAGCAATTTCCTACTTAGGTGTAAAGTATAATTTGAGTGGAGAACTTCTGTTCCGCTTACATTCCTTCAGAAAAACCATGATAAAACCTGACAATGAGGTGGAAGACTGGGAATGGAAGTCGGGATTTTATGCCGTCTGTCAACTTCTTTTTTTCTGTAAAAAAGAAAATCCTCCGGCGGAACTTCAGGAATTCTATATACCTATTCAAAAATTAAAGAAAACCCCGGAAACTAAAACTCAATTCATAAAAATTGAGAAAGTTCTATGGACCGGAAAAAGAACGGATGAGGGTTGGGAAGCGCTAAGAGAAGATGAGGGTAGTTCAGCAATAGTCTTCTCTGCAGCATCCACTGACTTTGAGGAAAATCTGGAAGCTCTTTTGGAAATGGGCAGAGCAAATGTATTGCTCATGCTTAAAGAAATCGAAATTGAGGCTTCTGGTTTATGGCGCCCAAAGGTCATTATAATTGAACCCGATTTTATTTTAGATGTAACTGCAATAGCCTCCTGCGTTCAAAATGATTATGA